>CAIQZX010000175.1 GCA_903876445.1 uncultured Pseudomonadota bacterium
CGCTAAAAATATAAGAACCGCAGGGCTTGCGGGGTTAGCCTTTGGAGAGAATGTAATTCCTGTGTAGTTAATCTGCATCGGTTGTTCTCGTTGAATTAGGAAGGTCTCAATAGCGATATTGGGAATCCCCGTTCCCTTTAGGGCGGGGAGGATGTCAAGTTGAAAACGAAGAAGTAATAACACGGTTAGTTTAGCAATTTTTGATTTGAAAACTGGACAAAAAAAACCGCGCCAGTTTAAAAAACTGACACGGTTATTGAAAAACGAAACGTAGAACTGTTGCGTTAATTATTTGCTACCTAAGTAAGCATATAACGCATCAACCGCTTGATCTTCGCCGTAACCCGCTTTTTTCACAGGGCCGACTTCCATGATTGCAGCGATAGCTTTTGGCATTCCGCCTTTGCCATCTTTCAATGTTTGTTCAAAGCTAGCGCGTGACAATTTACCTGATTTTACTAAATCAAATAATTGTGGGTTTGACGCGATGTCATGACAAGTACCGCAACCACGACCGAATGAACGTTCGTAGATTTTTGCACCGATTTCTAATTTTTCGTCAGCGAAAGCTGAACCACTTAAACCAATTACTGCAACAGTTGCTAAAGCTAAAACTGATTTTTTCATAATATCCTCAAAGGTAGTTAAAAAGCTGTTTTTCTTGTTCTAAAACATATTCAATTGAAAAATTTGAACAGGTCAAAGGATAAGGATTTTAAGCCGAAAATTCAACGCTTTTGTTGTGATTTACACGCACACTGAAATTTCACTTTTATTCATTATTGTTCAAAATCGTTAATTCTCGATAATTTGCACGATAATAAAGAAGCGGATTTCCTTCTTGAATTTCATAGGCTTGTACTTCACCAATAACAATCCAATGTGAATCCACGCGAATTTTTTCAACTAATTTGCAATCTAACGACATTAAACAATCGTCTAATATCGGCGCACCAGTTGTCCCAATATGCCATGAATTAGTTTCAAAACGTTCTTCTTGACTACAGCCTCCAGCAAATTGATTTGAAATCGATTGTTGTCCTGTTCTTAAAACGTTTACCGCAAAACATCGGCTTGCTTCAATGCCTTCAATGGTGTCGCAGTTACTATTTAAACAGCATAAAATTTTTGCGGGTTCAATTGAAACGCTTGAAAATGCTGAAACGGTCATTCCTTGCAAACCATACATTTCTGAATTTGTTGTCACAACTGTGACTCCACTTGCCCATGCCTGCATTGCTTGTTTAAATTCGGTGGCGTTAATAGTCATGACGTTGTGTTCCTTTTTTTAAAAGAGAGATTTAACTGTAGGTGTATTTTAACACTTTGTGAATTAGCGAACAGTCGATTGGTTCACAATTTCACTAATCAATGACGCGCCACGGTAAATTAACCCCGTATAGATTTGAACTAAACTTGCACCGGCATCTAATTTTTCTTGAGCATCTTTCGCGCTTAAAATCCCACCCGCTGCGACAATCGGTAATTTTCCATTCAGTTCAGCAGCTAATAAACGCACAGTTTCGGTTGCCATTTCTTTTACAGGCGCACCGCTTAAACCGCCCGTTTCGGTTGCTAATGGATGACCTAAAATTTTATCGCGTGAAATCGTCGTGTTTGTAGCAATCACACCATCAATAGAGAATTCCATTAGTAAATCTGCAATGTTTTTCACTTCTTCAGGTGTTAAATCAGGCGCAATTTTCAACACTAACGGTACATAACGCCCGTGTTCGTGTTGCAATTTCAACTGTTCTTCTTTCATCGTTGAAATCAATTTTTTCAATTCGTCGCCTTGTTGTAATTGGCGCAAATTTTTTGTGTTCGGTGATGAAATGTTCATCGTGACATAACTTGCGACCGAATAGGCTTTACGCAAACCAATCAAATAATCGTCCAACGCATTTTCAATTGGCGTATCGGCATTTTTACCAATGTTAATACCCAAAACGCCCGAATACGAACTGCGTTCGACTTGCGCTAATAAGTAATCAATACCTTTGTTGTTAAAACCCATACGGTTAATAATTGCCTCATGTTCAGGCAGGCGAAATAAACGTGGTTTAGGATTTCCTGATTGTGGTCGTGGCGTGACGGTTCCAATTTCTAAAAAACCAAATCCCAATGCGGCAAAACCTTCTAAACAATCCCCATTTTTATCTGCGCCAGCGGCTAAACCAACAGGATTTTTAAACGTCAATCCCATAACTGTGACGGGTTTATCGAAAACTTTAGGATAAAGCAAACCAGCGGCATTTTTTGTCGCCATTAAAACTTTTAAACTCAATTCATGCGCGGTTTCAGGCTCTACCGCAAACACTAACGGGCGTAATAACGAATAAGGGTTCATAGTGGTTTTTTCGGTAAATAGTTAAAAAAATCTAAATGTTGAAGTTAATTATCAAAAGGCAATTTTAACATTTTTAATCCATTGCACTATTGATTAAAACCTAAATCCACTTATAGTGAAGTGATTTAGAAATAAACTTTAGGAGTTTTTATGCGGCATTTTGTTGGGTCATTTATTATTGCAATTTTATGTTTAGGTGGCGCATTTTATTGGGGCGGCGCGACTGGTGCGACGATAGCGTTAATTTTGGGTGTATTGGAAGTAAGTTTGTCATTTGATAACGCGGTGGTGAATGCGTCGATTTTGAAGCGAATGGATGACAAATGGCAGCAGTATTTTTTGACGTGGGGGATTTTAATTGCGGTATTTGGTATGCGCTTAATTTTCCCGATTGCGATTGTGCAGTTTGCTACCGGCATTGACTTTATGGCGGTTACTGAAATGGCATTACATGATTCAGCGAAATATGCGGAACATTTAACCAGCGCACACGTTCAAATTGCCGCATTTGGTGGTATGTTTTTGTTAATGGTATTTTTCGGCTTCTTATTCGATAACAATCGTGAATTGCATTGGCTGGGTTCTTTAGAAAAAAAATTAGCGGGTTTTGGCAAATTAGAATCCATAGAAATCATTTCTTCATTATTGATTTTGCTCGGAATGCAAGGATTTTTAAATCCTGAAGACCGTTTAACCGCTTTATATTCAGGCATCGCGGGGGTCGTTTTGTTTGTAATGGTCAGCAGTATGTCGGCATTATTTGAAGACGAAGAAGAAGGCAAAGAAGTTTCCGATGTGATTAAACGCGGCAGCCTAATGAGTTTTATTTATTTAGAAATCTTAGATGCCTCTTTTTCATTCGACGGTGTAATTGGCGCATTTGCTATTACACAAGACGTAGTCATTATTATGTTAGGTTTAGCGATAGGCGCAATGTTTGTGCGGAGTTTAACGGTTTATTTAGTTCGTCAAGGTACACTTGAGCAATATGTCTTTTTAGAACACGGCGCACATTATGCGATTGGCGCGTTAGCAGGCATTATGTTAGTTAGTATGAAACATGAAATCCCTGAAGTCGTTACAGGATTAGTGGGCGCAATTTTTATTAGTTTATCGATTCTTTCGTCGATTATTTATAAACGCAAACAAGCGACGGTTTAAGTTTTTATGTCAAAGATTCAAAATGCTTTAATCAATTTAAAAAATTACATTGCTGGTGAAATTATTGGGCAAGATGTATTAGTCGAGCGAATGTTAATTGGTTTGTTGGCTGACGGTCACATTTTGGTAGAAGGCGCACCGGGTTTAGCAAAAACGCGAGCGATTAACGTATTAAGTCAAGGGATTGAAGGGGATTTTCATCGCGTACAATTCACGCCCGATTTATTGCCTGCTGATTTAACAGGAACGGAAATTTACCGTCCGCAGCAAGGTACATTTGAATTTCAAAAAGGTCCTCTTTTTCATAATTTAATTTTAGCGGATGAAATTAACCGTTCACCCGCAAAAGTCCAAGCGGCATTATTAGAAGCGATGGCCGAAAGACAAATTACGGTTGGGCAAGCGACTTACAAGTTACCCGCTTTATTTATGGTAATGGCAACTCAAAACCCGATTGAACAAGAAGGAACTTATCCATTACCAGAAGCACAATTAGATAGATTTTTATTGCAAGTAAAAGTTGATTATCCGAATGCCGAACATGAAAAAACAATTTTGCGTTTAGTTCGCGCTGAAGCAAGGAAAACCAATCAAGCATCAAAAAAACCGTTTACACGAATTACGCAAGCCACATTATTTGAAGCACGAAATGCTGTTTTAGATTTGCATTTAGCGGAACCACTGGAAGATTATTTGCTACAAATTATTTTAGCGACACGCCAACCGGAGGCTTATGGTGAGGATTTAGCCAATTGGTTGCAATATGGCGCAAGTCCACGAGCGACGATTGCGTTAGATCGTTGTGCGAGAGCTAAAGCGTGGTTAGCGCAACGGAGTTATGTTGCGCCAGAAGATATTCAAGAAATGGCGTTTGATGTATTGCGACATCGGTTGATTTTATCTTACGAAGCGGAAGCGGAAGGTATGACGACGGATGATGTCATTAAAATGTTAATTGCACGAATACCCGTGCCTTAAACATTTTCCAAAATACTTCAATTCGAATAAACTCATCGCTAACGCAAGTATTTTTGTTGCGTTAGTCTTGTCTTTACTTTTCAATATCAGCAATTTTTATTTCTTTTCCATTTCAAAATTAACATTTATCGGTTTTACGATGTCTAAAATTACACTCTTTGTTTGTACTAATTACCGTTCCTCTACCCAATATCCATCTTGTGCAGCGCGGGATAGTCAAAAATTACTAGAGCAATTGCAAATCGCGACAAAAGAATTTGATATAGACGTAGAGGCAAGTTGCTGTTTCGGGCAATGTCAGAATGGTGCAACCGTAAAAATATCGCCCAATGGAAATTTCTATCATCATGTTACAGAACTCGATATTCCAAAATTACTCAATGATGCAAATCTTTTGAGTATTAAGTGAATGTTTAGTATTTAAATTTTTTAATTGGAAACGTTATGGCAAACTGGCAAGAAACGTGTGCAAAACAACTCACCCGCTTAGAAAAAACCTCGGTTTTATCGGATAAGTTAATTACATTGAGTAATCAAACAGGGGTAGATGTACCGCCTGAAGTGCGACAAAAGTTAGAACTCGAACACGCGCGATTAAATCGGCAACTAGAACGTTTACGCGCTAATCGATTTGAAGTTGCCGTTATCGGTTTAGAAAAAGCAGGGAAAAGTGCTTTGCTTAATGCGTGGTTGGGACAAGAAATTCTGCCTTCTGCTCGAGAACGTTGCACTTTCACCAGCACAGAAATTTGGTCAGCACAAACGGATTTAGATCAATTGATTTCGATTCAGTATTACAGCCGCGAAGACATTGCGACGCTACAAAAACAACGTCAAGATGCGTTAGCTGGCTCGTTATTAAGTGATAAAGAAAAAAAAGAAATCCAAGAAGATTACAACGACACAGAAAAGAATTTGAATCAAATTTATGAATTCACTAAAAAAGGGGAATTTAAACAACCTTTTTCGGACATCAGTGAAATCAGCGAGTTATTGCAAGCGGCGATTTTCAAAAATCGCGCTCAAGCCCTTGCGATTAAACGTATTCAATTAAAAACCGTAAAACTACGCAGTGACCGCGATATTATTTTTCATGATGTACCGGGTTTTAATTCAGGTATTTTGATGCACGCTGAACAAGCGGTTGATCGTTTGAGAAATTGTGATGCGATTATTTACGCTAAAGAAATGAAACAGCCATCGATTACAGGTCCGGAAAAGGAAATGTTGTTGGTCGCTGATGCGGAAGATCCTAGTTTGCGCGTGTCGGACAAAGTGTTTGTTGTTTTGACACAAGCGGATGGCATGGACGACCAAATTGATTTTCGGGATACATTTGGCAAACACAAAGCATTTTGGGCAAATGTGCCAGAACGTCGATTATTGCCAGTTTGTGCGCGTTCACATTTGGTGGAGTTTGGAATTCCTAGCGATGATACCTCACGCCGTTCAAAAAGTGCGGACGATAAAAATAAATTAAAAAAATTAGGTATTTCTGATGGCATGGTGGCGTTGAAAGAAGCGGTGAATTTTTACATCGATAACGAACGCTCTGGTGTTTTACAAAAACGTTGTGATTCATTAGTGAATTCAACTCGCCAATTAGCTATGGAAATTTTAGGAAAACTTGAACCCCTTTACGGGACAGTTGCTGAAAATGATCGTCAAGAAGATGATTTACTCGGAAAAGAATTCAATCAATGGTGGGGACGTGAATGGCAGCGCATTAAAAAAGATTTTGATATGTGGTACGCGCAAAGTATTCAAGGGCGTGAAGAAGCAGACGGTTTAGGGTCAGAACATGAAGAATTAGCCGCCTTGCGTTCTGCGTATGACCAAAAAATCGAAGCCTTATTATCAAATTTAATCACAGCTCAACCCGATGAATTAAAACGTATTTACACAGCTGGCGGCACGCTTTCGATGCCAGATGCGCGTGAAGGAAATTATAAAATTCGTGAAGAATTATTTCGTGAAATTCAAAAGAAATTTGAAACCGAATTGACTGATCAACTCGCACAAGCCTTACAAGCGTTAATCGACGCAATTGTGCGAAAAATACAAGAATTGCTTTGGGAAACGGAGGAAGTTCGTCGCACGTTGTTGCATTCGCATTTAGATGAAACGATTGAACAAGCCCGCATTAGGCACGGCTTTCAGGTGTTATTTTTACGATTTGGGCGGGTTGCAGTGGAAGCCTTCATTGCGAAACCATTACAAGCCCGTGATCGTTTATTAAGTGAACGTGCCGCAGAAATTAAAACCTTAGAAGCGTTTTATCATGGTAATGACAAAACCAAGCAAGAAGGTGGTTTGACGCATTATTTACGTTATGGATTATGGGCTGTTTTGAAAACATCCCCTGCTCCCCGTTCGCGTACAACCGCAAAAGTGGCGGCGGAAGCGGTAATCACAGAAGCTGTTGCCGTCATTAAAGAAATTGAAAAATCATCCGAACCAACGAATTTTGAACAAGTCGTTGAAGAAATTAACGGGGATTTAGCGGCGTTACAAGATTATTTGAAAAATAGCGTTTTTTATGCGGCGGGTTTTATTACTTATTGTAATCAAGAACTTGAGCGCATTCGTAATCACTTTAAAGAAATAGAAGATAACGACCGCCAGTGGATTGGAATTATTCGTACCGCAGTAAAATATGAACGTAATCCGCTAATTCCTTACAACATCGCACACACACGGCGAGATTTTCAAGTTCGGCGTGAATTAGCGTTAGAACTGAAAGATGTGCGTGATAGTTACAGTGATGTTTTTTAATTTGGACGATTACGCCATACGTTTTATGGAAAACGCTTGCTAATTTTATGATAGGTATTTTCGGTGGTACATTTGATCCTATTCACTACGGGCATTTGCGTTCGGCGTTGGAATTAAAAGAATTGTTTGAGTTAGAACATATTCGTTTGATTCCTTGCGCTCAACCCGTTCATCGTAATTTGCCAACGACTAGCGCAGAGCAACGATTGGAAATGTTACAAATCGCTGTAAAAAATCAATCTGATTTTATTATCGATGCTCAGGAATTACAACGCGCCGGTGGTTCTTTCACGTTTGATACATTGACAGCATTGCGGTTGGTTTATCCTGAAACGCCCTTGTTATTATTTATTGGCAGTGATGCGTTTAATGATTTAACAAAGTGGTTTCGGTGGCGCGAATTATTTGATTTAGCGCACATCGTTGTGATTACGCGCCCGAATGCGGCGTTGAATTCATTAAGCGAATTTTTTAAATTGCGATTGATAAATGATAAACAAATTTTGAGAAATCAACTGGCGGGATGTTTATTTTTTCAACAAATCACACAATTAGCAATTTCTGCAACGGCAATTCGCGGTATGATTGCGGCACAACAAAATCCGCGTTTTTTATTACCTGACGCGGTTATCGATTATATTTATCAACATCAGCTTTATTTTTAGGAACACAATGCAAACAGAAACACTTTTAGCCTTAGTTGAAGGCGAATTGAACGAACGCAAAGCTCTCGACATGACAGTTTTAGACGTGCGTACTAAAACCAGTTTTACGGATTACATGGTTGTCGTTACCGGCACATCGAATCGTCATTTGAAAGCGTTATGCGATTACGTTGAAATGAAAGTCAAAGCAAATGGCGTGATGCCACTCGGTATGGAAGGCGATATGACTTCTGATTGGGTGTTATTGGATTTAGGTGACGTAATTATTCACGCAATGACGCAACAAGCCCGCGATCATTATCAATTAGAAAAATTGTGGACAGTTGGTGACGCACCCATTGCTGCCGTCGCTTAATTTTTTGGGCGGATTTTAATTTTTCCGCCTGCTCGAATTATCACTACCGACCATGATAGAAGAAAATCGTCTCATTGAATTAGAAATTAAAGTGGCGTATCAAGACGATTTATTGCAAATCTTGAACGATATTATCGCCACGCAACAGCAGCAAATTGACCGGCTTGAAAATGCTTACAATACAATGTACGAGCGAGTTAATCATTTGTCGCAAAAACTTCCCGAAGATGGGCAAACAAATTATGAAATTCCGCCACATTATTGAATTTACATCATGTTAATTCGTGTGGCTTTGTTGATGATTTTGTTGTGCTTGCCCATTTTTTTATTGGCAAAAGTGTTTTTGATTTTTACTTTTATTCTCTTTGCCGCTTTTGCCACGCAATTAGCGGCTTTTTTGTTAATTGCTGCATTTTGTTTACTTATTTTCGGTGGGTTATTTGGCGGAATGAAACAACTTTTCAATGCGGCGTGGACATATATTTCGGCACCCCAGCGCGAAAAACGCTATTTTCTTTTTGTAAAAAATAAACAAACGACTCAAAAACGTCGTTTTCATTTTCAACGTATTCAGCTTAATTATTTTAAAGAGTCAGAATGTCAAAATTTACTTAAAAAAAATAATCAACAGCATCTTAACGCGCTTTCAGATTCGATTGAAAGGAAATTAAAACAATATAAAACTGACATTTCAAAAGACCTTTTTTTGCAATTACAACTTGAAAATCATTATTATCGAATGCAACAAAACGAACAGGCTCTGTTAAAATTGCACCACAAAATCGTAAATCTGATGGGCAAATAATTATGTTGAAAGACTGGCTTTTAAATTTCATTAAAACTGTTCACACGCTTAAAACTGAAAATCTAACATGGAAACGAGACAATCAGGAACAACAAGCTGCGTTGAAACACGCCCAAGTTTTGTCGGAGCGGACTTTGATTGTGGAATTGAAAAAACGTAGTCGGCAATTGAAACATGAATTAACCATTTTGCAAACGCAACACGATGCCGAATTGGTGATGTTTAAAACGAAATGCAAACAAGATGTTAAAGATTATAAACAATATCTGTCGTCGTTAGATCAATTAAAAAATTCCATTCAAACGAGTTACACCCATTTACCGGAAGCCGTAGCTTTTACGATTCATCATCACGCGAAATATCTTCTCAATGAAATGTGGGAAGCAACTGAATATGAAGAAAAAATGCGCCGCGAAATTCAGTTAATCCGTTTCATGTCCACAGTTCATGAAGATGCGCGACTATATTTAGAAGGCAAAACCACAGAAAGTTTGCCAGAACGAACACTAGAATTTATTGAAAAACAGTAAAGTTTTACACCGCTAAATCATTGACACTCAAAATGGCTAACAAAATTGACACAATAATTCCAGCAATCATAATTCCAAGCGTAATAATCAATGCAGGTTCAAGAATCGCCAACATTCGCGCAATCGACACGCGCAATTGTTTGTCATAAATTGTCGCCACTCGCAGCAACATTTCTTCTAAATGCCCCGTTTCTTCACCCATTTTTATCATTTGCATTGCCATTTTTGGAAAAATTGCTTTTTGTTCGAGCGCGTCAAATAACGTTTTTCCTTGTTTAATTTGTTCTTCGGCATCTTGCAACGCGGCAGCAACGACTAAATTATCCACCGTTTCACGCACAATAATAAACGCCGACAAAATCGACACGCCATTTCCCAACAGCGTTCCCAATGTGCGCGTGACGTTAGCGACTTCTTTATTCAAAATCATCGCGCCAACGAGTGGTAATTTTAACCAACGACCGTCCCAAACTTTTTTAGTTTCTGAATTGCCGAGTTGAAAATTAAAATACGCCATAATCGAAATCACACCACCAATCACAGCCCACCAATAACTTTGTAACCATGCCGCTAAACCGACTACGATTTGCGTCGAAAATGGCAAGGCTTTTCCCGCGCTGGCAAACATTTCGCTAAATTGTGGCACAACAAATGTCAGCATAATAAACAGCGATGCGAGCGACATTACAAGCAAAATGGTCGGATAAATTAACGCCGTGCTGACGGTTTCTTTTAATTCTTGCGAACTTTCTAAATACACCGCTAAACGATTTAATACATCGCCTAGATTTCCACCCGCTTCGCCAGCACGAATCATGTTTAAATAAAATTTGCTGAAAACGCCCGTTTGTTGTTCGAGTGCGTCGGCAAGCGAAACACCACTTTTCACTTTTTCCAACACGCGCCCAATCAGTTTATTTAAATTTTCATCGCTTGCTAAATCCATCAAAACTAATAATGAACGGTCAAGCGGTAATCCTGATTCCAAAAGCGTGGCTAATTCACCCGTTAATAAAACAATACTTTTGTTTGATAATTTATTGCTGCGCCCGTTTAAATTTAAACCTAAAAAGCCTTGGCTTTTGGCGGGTTTGACGCGAATTGGAATGTAGCCGTCGGCTTGTAATTGCTGCACACAACTGGCTTCATCAAGGGCTTCGCGTTCGCCTTCTTCGATTTCTCCGGCGGTGTTGACCGCTTGATAAAAAAATAGGGTCATGTTTAATTTTCCGTAGTCACACGCATCACTTCTTCCAACGTCGTCACGCCTTGCAACACTTTTTGCAAACCATTTTCATACAACGTCATCATCCCTTCTTCACGCGCCACCGTTTCAATCACTCCTGCTGAAGAATGCGCCATAATCAATTTACGAATCGGGTCAGTCATCGGCAAAAACTCGATAATCGCCAAGCGTCCGCGATAACCTAAACCGCCACACGCCGCGCAACCAATCGGTTTGAAAAGCGTAATGTCACCGTAAGGTTGAAAACGTCGTAACCGCATTTCGTCAATCACTTCTTTTTCAGGTGAAAACGGTTGTTTGCACGATTTACAAAGTTGCCGCACTAGTCGTTGCGCTAAAATGCCATTTACTGTTGAAGTCAGTAAATACTCTTCCAAACCCATATCGAGCAATCGCGTCACACCGCCCGCCGCATCATTCGTATGCAAAGTTGAAAGCACTAAATGTCCCGTTAATGCCGATTGCACAGCGATTCGTGCCGTTTCTAAATCGCGCATTTCTCCAATCATAATCACGTCAGGGTCTTGGCGCACAATCGAACGTAACGCGACCGCAAACGTCAGACCGATTTGGGGTTTCGCTTGAATTTGATTGATACCATCCATTTGATATTCAACAGGGTCTTCAACCGTGATAATTTTTCGCGCGGTCGTGTTTAATTGTTTCAACGCCGCATACATCGTGGTCGATTTACCCGAACCCGTTGGCCCAGTAATGAGAATAATGCCATGTGGTTGCGCCAAAACATCGAGAAATTGTTGCAATTGTCGCCCACGAAAACCCAAGGCTTGGAAATCCAAAACCGTGTTTTCTTTATCGAGTAAACGAGTTACTACGCTTTCGCCGTACATCGTGGGAATGGTCGAAACGCGCAAATCCAATTCTTTGCCCAACATTTGCACTTTAATGCGTCCATCTTGCGGCAAACGCCGTTCAGCAATGTTGAGTTTCGCCATGATTTTAATCCGCGAAATTACCGCCGCTGTTGATTTCACTGGCGGAGCTTCAATATCTTGTAGCACGCCATCGACGCGCAAACGCACTTTTAATGTTTGCTCAAACGGTTCGATGTGAATGTCCGACGCTTTCATTTCGATGGCGCGTTGCATAATCGCATTCACCATTTTAATCACGGGGGCTTCGCTCGCTAAATCTTTCAAATGCGCTAAATCTTCCTCGCCTAATTCATCAAAATTAAAATCATCTGCCGATTCTATTTTGGCTTGTCCTTGTTCATATTGCGTGGCAATCGCGGCATCGATTTCAGATAACACACCGACTTGCGGCACAATTATTTTGCCTGTCGCTAAACGTAACGCATCTAAAACAAACTCATCTTCAGGATCTAGCATTGAAACGGTGAATGAATTTTCATCCGCGCTCAAACCAATCAAATGGTAATGCTTCAAAAAACGCAGCGAAATTTCATCAGGTAACATTTTTTCTAATGGATAGTGTTCGGGCGTAATTTTAGAAAAGCCACCACTTTCCACAAACGCCAACGCAATATCAAGTTCTGAACACAAGCCAAGTTTTATCAACATGGCGGGCAAACTTTCAGCGACAGCGGTTTTTTGCATTCGTTCCACTTTTTTTAAATCCGATTGTGAAAGTTTGCCTTTGTTTTGCAGAGCGGTAAGAAAATTTTGTGACATGATTTTTTAATTTTGTTGATAAGTTCGAAAATATCGCTGACACATTGTGTTCAAAAAAGAACAGTTTTCCGTTATGCCCGAATGTGTCCATCACCTAAAACGATATATTTTAGTGATGTTAAACCTTTCAAACCAACAGGCCCACGCGCGTGTAATTTGTCAGTGCTAATGCCGATTTCCGCGCCTAAACCGTATTGAAACCCGTCTGCAAAACGGGTTGACGCATTCACCATCACCGAGCTGGAATCCACTTCACGCAAAAAACGACGTGCTAACGTGTAATCTTCAGTGACAATCGCGTCGGTGTGTTGCGAACTATATTGATGAATGTGATTCATCGCTTCGTCAATGCCGCTTACGATTTTTATCGATAAAATTGGCGCGAGATATTCTGTTTGCCAATCTTCTTCGGTGGCGCGTATGCAATTTTTTGGAAGCAACGAACAGGTTTTTGCACAACCGCGCAATTCCACGCCTTTTGAATGATAAATTTCAGCTAACTCTGGCAAGATGTCGGGCGCGATATTTTCAGCAATCAACAACGTTTCCATTGCATTACAAACGCCGTAACGGTGTGTTTTTGCATTTACAGCAATCCGAATCGCTTTCTGAATATCCGCTTTATCATCAATGTAAACGTGGCAAATACCGTCTAAATGTTTAATCACTGGAATCGTCGCTTCTTTACTGATGCGTTCAATTAAACTTTTTCCGCCGCGTGGCACAATGACATCGACAAATTCTTTCATCGTAATCAATTCGCCGACTGCTTCACGATCTGTTGTATCAACGATTTGCACCGCAGTGGGTGGTACTTGGGCATCAATCAGCCCTTGTGTTACACACGCCGCAATGGCGCGATTTGAATGAATCGCTTCTGAACCACCACGCAAAATACAGGCATTGCCTGATTTCAAACATAATGCCGCCGCATCAACGGTCACATTTGGACGGGATTCATAAATAATCCCAATAACCCCTAATGGCACGCGCATTTGTCCGATTTGAATACCGCTCGGACGATAACTCAAATCGGTAATTTCACCGATAGAATCGGGTAAGGTAGCCACTTGGATTAACCCATCAATCATTGCTTGAATACTTTTCGGGGTTAGCGTTAATCGGTCTAACGCCGCGTCATCTAAACCATTTTCTTTACCCGCAACTAAATCTTTTTGATTTTCAGCCATTAAATCCGCTTTGTGATCTTGTAATTCGTTGGCGATTGCAATTAACGCACGGTTTTTAAAATTCGTGTCCAAATGACTTAGAACTCGCGCCGCTGCTTTAGCTTGTTGCCCTAAGGTTTGCATATAAGTGTGAATGTTCATGATTTTTACTCGTTAATAATAGATTCGTTTTGCCATAATTGAGTCAAAGTTTCACGTTCTCGAACAACATGAATTTCATCGCCATCAACCATAATTTCCGCGACGCGCGGACGGGAATTGTAATTTGAACTCATCGTGAAACCATAAGCACCAGACGAACGCACCGCAAGTAAATCGCCTGCTCTTAATTTCAACGCACGTTCTTTGCCTAAAAAATCGCCGGTTTCACAAACAGGTCCAACAATATCCCATGTCATTTCAGAAGCTGTGCTGTTTAAATCGACGGGAACAATATCTTGCCACGCACCGTATAAAGCGGGACGAACTAAATCATTCATCGCGGCATCAACAATCGCAAAATTTTTGTGTTCAGTCGGTTTCAGATATTCGACGCGCGTCACTAAAATTCCTGCATTTCCAACAATCGCACGACCTGGTTCAAGCATGATTTCTAAATCTGTTTTGCCCAATCGCGCCAAAATAGCGTGAATATACTCAGCTGGTTCTGGCGGTTGCTCATCACGGTATTGAATCCCCAAACCACCCCCTAAATCTAAATGCTTCAATGTAATTCCAACCGTTTTTAATTTTTCAACGAGTTGTAAAACTTTATCGAGCGCATCTAAAAATGGGCGCGTTTCGGTAAGTTGTGAACCAATATGGCAATCAATTCCAACAACGTCAATGTTTGGTAACGTTGCCGCGTGTTGATAGGCTTCAAGCGCGTTTTCAATCGCAATTCCAAATTTGTTTTCTTTTAAACCTGTTGAAATATACGGGTGCGTTTTCGCATCAACGTCCGGATTAACGCGGAATGAAACGGGAGCAATAACATTTAATTCTCCGGCAATCTGGTTAATGCGTTCAAGTTCATCAAAAACTTCAATGTTAAAACAGCGAATTCCAAGTGTTAAAGCCGCCCGAATTTCGTCTTCACGTTTTCCAACGCCGGAAAAAACGATTTTTTTTGCTTCTCCTCCTGCTTGTAAAACCCGTTGCAATTCACCGATAGACACAATGTCAAAACCCGAACCTAATCGCGCTAAAACATTTAACACGCCCAAATTAGAATTTGCTTTTACGGCATAACAAATTAAATGCGCTTGATTGTAAAATGCCTCGTTGAAAGCGTGCCAATGACGTTCTAACGTCGCACGCGAATAAATGTAACAAGGGCTACCGTGCTTTTCGATAATCGTCTTAATCGCTACATTTTCAGCAAAAAGTTGATGGTTTTGATAAGTAAAATGATTCATAAATCCTAAGTTTGTTATTTAGTTACGAAATGAAAATTTAAGTTTCTGAATTATAACCTAACAAAAAAATCACTCTCCTTGAATTTCTGTCGGAGCCTCTGATTTTTTTATGGGGAAAATTATTATGTTGTGCAATAAATCGCAAAATGCAACGCGCAACAACGGTTTGAATTTTGAAATAGTTTAAGGGTTGGACGTAGTGTGCTAACTATTGCTATGATTTCACGCATAAAATGCAACGACATGAATCTCGCAGATTTGGCAGTGTGAAAAATATAAAAAACTCTAAACTTTCCATTTATTTTCGTATTAGCAAAAGCATTACGAAAATCGTTGCAAAAATTGAAAACTAACAAAACGAAGTACATAGTTCGTACTTGTAACTAGAATCTAACAGGCTTATCGCGCATGAAACAATCTTTACATTTACGAATGGGTCAGCAATTATCGATGACTCCTCAATTGCAGCAAGCCATTAAGCTGCTGCAAATGTCAACGTTGGATTTACAACAAGAAATTCAACAGGCATTAGAATCTAACATTATGTTGGAATTAGAAGACGATGAATTTAGTACATTTTCGTTAGATGCGCCATTACATGACAAAAAAAGTGATAACCTCGATTTGCTACACGGTAGCGAAGGTTCTCAAACAGACATTCCGGATGATTTACCGATTGATTCTTCGTGGGAAGATATTTACGATGCAGAACCCGATTATGAATCGCAAATCCCCGATTTTGATTTTGGTTCGATTCAAGAATCATCTAATTTTGATGGCGAATTTGAAAGCCAACGTACCAGCACATTGAGTTTGCAAGCGCATTTATTAGCGCAATTGGATTTAGTGTCATTTTCAGAACGAGATTTTGCAATTGCGATTGCGATTATCGATTCGATTAACACTGAAGGTTATCTGATTGCGAGTGTCGATGATATTTTTCATAGTTTGCACGAACAATTATCCGATTTAGAACTTGACGAAGTGTTGGCTGTTTTACATCGAATTCAACATTTTGATCCTGCTGGCGTAGCGGCAATTGATTTAAGTGATTGCTTGCGTTTGCAATTGCAACAATTACCGGATTCAACACCACATAAAGCCGACGCATTACTTTTAGTAACACGCCATTTGGATTTACTGGCGACACACGAACAAAGTAAATTAGTCAGAAAATTAGCGGTATCGGAAGAAGAATTGGACAATATCGTGTCGTTAATTCGGACTTTAGATCCAAAACCCGGTGAACAAATTCAAAGCACACTTTCAGAATATGTGGTTCCTGATGTTTATGTTCGAAAAATAAATGACCGTTGGTATGTAGATTTAAATCCAGAAGTAGCACCTAAATTGCGTGTAAATGAAATGTATGCGAGTTTGATAAAAAAATCAGACACCAGTAAAGATAATACGGTGATGAAAGAGCATTTACAGGAAGCAAAATGGTTTATAAAAAGTTTGCATAGTCGTAATGATACATTGTTGCGCGTGGCTCGTTGTATCGTTGAAAAGCAAACCGCATTTTTAGAACACGGTTCGATTGCAATGAAATCGATGGTGTTGCGCGATGTTGCCGAAGAATTGGAATTACATGAATCGACAATTTCACGGGTGACAACCCAAAAATATATGCACACACCAAACGGTATCGTTGAATTTAAATACTTTTTTTCGAGTCATGTTTCAACTGACGGCGGTGGTGAATGTTCATCAACAGCAATTCGAGCGTTAATTAAAGAGCTAATCAGCAATGAAAATGTAACAAAACCGCTTAGTGATAGTAAAATAGCGGAGTTTTTAAAAGCAAAGGGCATCAACGTTGCTCGTAGAACCGTGGCTAAATATCGTGAAGCGATGTTTATTTCCTCGTCCAGTCAACGCAAGCGTTTATTATAAAAACAAAAACGCCCGTTGAATTTTTCCTCCTTCATTTTTTACAAGGAATTATTTATGCAAGTCATTATTAGTGGTCATCATTTAGAAATCACCGACGCGCTAAAAGCGCACACGGAAGAAAAGTTTGCAAAATTAGCGCGTCATTTTGACAAAGTAACAGATGTTCACGTTATTTTAAGTGTGGAAAAATTAGTGCAAAAAGCGGAAGCCACGTTGCATTTTTCAGGTACGAAGTTTTTTGCGGAAGACCATCAAGAAGATATGTATGTAGCGATTGATGATTTAGTAACAAAATTGGATCGTCAAATTTTGAAGCATAAAGAAAAACACGCTTCGCATTAAGAATTTAGGTAAAAGGTTTGAGGTGTAAAAATTCCTTAAGCCTTTTACATCAAAAATATAAGCGCGATAAAATCGCGCTTTTTTATTGTAGGAAATTTATATGCTAGAAAAAATTGAAAATACACTTGAAAAAACAATGTATGCCAGTCGTTGGATTTTAGCTCCGATTTATGTCGGAATGAGTCTAGGATTAGTTGCTTTATTTTTTAAATTTTTTGAAGAACTTTATCATTTACTCCCTCATTTATTTGATATTAGTGAAGATACGTTAGTGTTAAAACTGCTCACATTGATTGATTTAAGTTTAGTAGGCAGTTTAATTGTGATTGTGATGTTTAGTGGTTATGAAAATTTTGTTTCACAATTAAATTTAAGTGCCGCAACGGAAAAATTAAATTGGCTTGGCACACACGATTACGGTTCGCTAAAGGTTAAACTGGCTTCTTCGATTGTTGCCATTTCGTCGATTCATTTACTTAAAATTTTCATGAATGTTGAAAGAACTGACAGCGATAAAATCATGTGGTATGTCATTGTACACATGAGTTTAGTTTTTTCGGCGGTTTTATTAGGCTATTTAGATAGACTCACAAAACATTGATGCACCTATTATTACTTGGCACAATGGGTTGTCATTTGTGCGATGACGCGCAAATGCTTTTAGATGAATGCAATATCTCCGCAAAATATATTGATATTACTGAGCATGAACAATGGCAACCCCAATTTGCCCTTTTAATTCCCGTTTTATACCATGTTGAAACACAACGTTATTTAAATTGGCGTTTTGATTCCCCTACCCTATTTTCTTTTATTGCATCATTAACTATGACAAATCCCTTATTGAATCAAACCGATTTACCATTTTTTAATCAAATTAAACCGGAACATATTGAACTTGCGATTGATGAATTATTGGCGAATGCTCGAAAAGTCGTTGCAGATTGTTTAGATACCACGGCTGCTTACTCTTGGGAAAATTTAATTGAACCGATTGAAGCGGCTGAAGATAAATTAAATAAAGCGTGGTCGCCCGTTGGTCATTTAAATGCGGTGATGAATAATGATGAACTGCGAGATGCCTATAACGCCTGTTTGCCAAAATTGAGTGATTACGCTACCGAGATGGGACAAAATGAGAAATTGTTCCATGCCTACGAGTCGATTGTTTCACATGAAACATTTGCTAATTTGACACAAGCACAACAAAAAACGATTTCAAACGCGCTCCGCGATTTTAAATTATCGGGTGTCGCGCTACCTGAATCACAAAAACAACGTTACAAAGAAATTTCTCAACAACTTAGTTCTTTAACTAGTCGCTATGAAGAAAATGTATTGGATGCCACAAATGCGTGGACAAAATTAATTACAAATGTAACGGAATTAGCTGGTTTGCCAGAAACAGCTTTAGCGCAAGCAAAACAAAGTGCAGAAATGTTCCACATGAAACAATCTGAAAATAAAGATGAGATGTTTCATGTGAAACAATCAAAAGAAAGTTGGTTAATTACCTTGCAATATCCATCGTATCTTGCGGTAATGACGTATGCGGATAATCGAGAATTACGTCGCGAGCATTACACAGCATTTGCAACTCGTGCTAGCAGTGGCGAATTCGATAATACTGACATCATGGAGCAAATTTTAGCGTTACGCCATGAAGAAGCGCGGTTGCTGAATTTCTCAAATTACGCCGAATTGTCGTTAGCAACTAAAATGGCGAATTCCCCCGATGACGTTATTTCATTTTTGGAAGATTTAGCACAAAAATCGTTGCCACAAGCACATCAAGATTTAGAAGAGTTAAAAAACTTTGCGCGTGAAAATTATGGCATTGACGAATTACAAGCATGGGACATTAGTTATTTGTCTGAAAAAATGCGTCAGCAACATTATCAATTATCGCAAGAAGAAGTAAAAAGTTATTTCCCCGTTGCAAAAGTGTTAGCAGGTTTATTTGAAATTCTGAATCGTTTGTATGGGGTGAACGTTTCAGAAATTCACGAATTTGATCGTTGGCATGAATCAGCACAGTTATTTGAAGTTTTCGATAAAGAAGGGAAAAAGCGCGGACGATTCTATTTAGATTTATTTGCACGGACAAAGAAACGTGGTGGCGCGTGGATGGATGATTGTATTGGGCGGCGACAATTAACAAATGGTGATATTCAAACGCCTGTTGCGTATTTGGTTTGTAATTTCACACCGCCTACAATCGATACGCCATCGCTATTAACGCATGACGATGTAACGACATTATTCCACGAGTTTGGACATGGTTTGCATCATGTTTTAACACAAATCAATTATTTGGGTGTTTCTGGCATTAACGGCGTTGCGTGGGATGCTGTCGAATTACCTAGCCAGTTCATGGAAAATTGGTGTTGGGAAAAAGAAGCGTTGGCATTGATTTCAGGGCATTACCAAACAGGAGAGGCGTTGCCTGATACATTATTTGAAAAAATGCTTGCCGCCAAAAATTTCCAAGCGGGCATGATAATGTTGCGCCAATTAGAATTCAGCTTGTTTGATTTTCATATTCATCGTGAATTTGACTTAGCAAGGGGGGGACGAATTTATGACATTTTGAATCAAGTTCGTGAAAAAGTGGCTGTAATGAAAGTCCCTGAATTTAATCGTTTCGCGCATAGTTTTTCCCATATTTTTGCTGGCGGATATGCAGCAGGTTATTACAGTTACAAATGGGCAGAAGTATTATCGAGTGACGCATTTTCGTTATTTGAAGAAAAAGGTATTTTCGATGCGGAAACGGGAAGGGCATTTTTAACAAATATTTTGGAGCGAGGTGGAAGTGATGACGCGATGGAATTATTTAAAAATTTCCGTGGACGCGAACCCTCATCTGAAGCGTTGTTACGTCACAATGGCATTCTCGGTTAATTTGTTGACATCCTCCCCGCCCTAAAGGGAACGGGGATTCCTGATTTAACTCAGGAGCAGGTGTGTATCACTACTACCTGCTGGTTTCTGCTGCTGACG
>CAIQZX010000176.1 GCA_903876445.1 uncultured Pseudomonadota bacterium
CGTGTCAAAACTCGTCAATAGTTTAAAAGGCGTGTCGAGTTATTTAATCCGAAAAAAGAATTATCCCAGCGTTCAAAGTAAGTTGTGGGGCGGCGCGTTGTGGTCGCCTAGCTATTTCGCAGGCAGTTGTGGCGGTGCGCCAATTGAGGTTATTCGTAAATATATTGAGCAACAGCAAACTCCTCTAAAGCAGGCGGCTATCGCCGCCCGAGCTATCCATCCCCGCCCTGAACGGCGGGGTTTTTCGCTCGTTTTGATCCATCCCCGCCCTGAACGGCGGGGTTTTTCGCTCGTTTTGATAAAGAAGCAATGCGCTCACATAACGCATCGAAACCACTAAGCGTTTGACTCAAATTTTTCATATCAAATAAATCGGCTTGTGTTTTCACTGTATCCGCCCATTCACTCAGCAATGGGCAATTATGTGTCTCAGCAATTTGAACTAATTTTTCTGCTGTTCGCATTAGTAAACCGATGTTAAAGCCAGAAGTACGCAACATTTTTTTAAATTCATCTTGATACACTACCAATAACACCAACATTTCAGACCATTTTTCAGAATCCACCGCTAAATCGATTTGGGTTTCATTACCACTTTCCAAAATGTCATCGTTTATGTCAGCATTTTCTAAATAAGTACACATGACTTTAATTAAGGTGTTTTTATTCACAGGCTTGCTGATTTGCATATCATAGAAAATCGACGATTTATCTTCAGATTCTTTTACCACCGATGCACTAATCATGATAATTGGCGTGAGGGGCGTAATTGTTTTTATTTGCTGACAAACACTGTCGCCATCTATGTCCGGCAAACGTCTGTCCATAAAAATCAAATCAAATTCATGTTGTTTCACCATATTTAATGCTTCGCCTCCCGTTGAGGCTTCAACAAATGAGAGTTCATCAAACTCTTCTAAATAAACGCGAACTAATTTACGATTGATAGTGACATCATCAACCAATAGAATTTTTGCCGGTTCAAATTTAATCTGTTCTTTGGTGGATTCTTCAATCAGAATTTGATTTTGTTTGGCACTAATTTCATCATGACAAATGAATACATTATGCAAAACGATAGAAAAACAACTGCCTTTTCCCTCTGCGCTGCTAATGAAAATATAGCCGCCCATCAACTCGAGTAATTTTTTGCAAATCGTTAAACCCAGTCCCGTTCCGCCGTATTCAACACTTTGATTTTCTTGTTGTGAAAAGGCTAAAAATATCTTTTCTTGCTGCGCTTCAGGAATACCAATTCCGGTATCCAAGACATCAATAAGTAAATCCACTTTTTGACTACTAACATCCATATACAAAACAGATAAAGACACTTTAACTTCGCCTTCTTTGGTAAATTTTATTGCATTTCCAATGATATTTAACAAAATTTGCCGCAACCGAAATTCATCAAATAGCACACTGCGCGGACATTTTTCATGAATAGAAACAGAAAACGCCAAACTTTTTTCACTCGCCTGCTGAGAGAAAATAACATCCATATCTTTAACTACATTTTCAAGGTTCATGGGGACATATCGCAGTTCAATTTTATCTGCTTCAATTTTAGACAAATCTAAAATATCGTTAATCAATTGCAGCAAGGTTTTTCCGCTGCCTTGAATCGCATCTAAATAATAATGTTCCGTCGGTGACTTGATTAACGTTAATAAAATTTCAGAAAATCCTAAAATTGCATTCATTGGCGTGCGAATTTCATGACTCATATTTGCTACAAAATTCGATTTTGCACGATTCGCTTCTTCTGCTTTTATTTTGGCATTCAGCAATTCCGTTGTTTGTTTTTCTATTTTTTCTTCAGTATGTTTGCGTTCTGTAATATCACGCGCCGAAACAAAAAGGACATTTTCATCCTCAAAATCAATCGGAGAACAACTTATTTCAACATCATAAATCGTTCCGTCTTTCCGAAGATGTTTTGTTTCAAACTGCGTGCGGGCTGATTGATAGAGCAACGTTTCTAATGTCATTGCTAGCTCTTCGGATTTGATTCCAACATCCCATTCAGAAACGTGTAATCCAATCAATTCACTACGACTATAACCAAGCATTGAGCAAAAAGACTCACTGCCTTCGATAATAAATCCTTTTTCATCAAGTATATGAATGCCATCACTTGCATTACGCAAAAATGCCAAGTTTTTTTTGCTTTCAATCTCTAAATCAATCTCCGCTGTTTTACGGTCACTAATATCTTGATGACCGATAACCACACCCGATTTTTCATGTTTTAGTGGTGTCACAGACATAAAAAACCAAAGTTCTTTTGTCAGTGAGTTACAAGGATATTCATAAGAAAAATAATCCGTCTTTCTTTTTAAAACATCGATAATGCCTTGATTCATAATAGCTGTTTCGGATGATTTATCCTCAACAGAATTTTGACAAATACTTAAATAATTCAAACCAAGCGTATCGCAAGTAATTCCATTATCGTTGCCAAATTTTACCCAAGCATCATTGACCGCAATAATTACGCCTTTATCATCTAAAACCGCAATGTGAGACGTTAATGAATTCAGGATGCTATTAGTTAGTTCTTCACTATCCAGAACTTTTTGTTCATTCTTTTTTAATTCCGTAATATCGGTTACAAAACCATGCCACAAAATCGAACCATCCGGTTGAAGTTCGGGTTTTCCATTACCTTGTAACCAACGCTGTGAACCATCTTCAAATTTAAGACGGAATTCATGTTCCCACAACGTTAAATTGGCAGCGGATTCTTTAATTTTTTCAATATGTTTTTCTATATCATCGGGGGGAATGCGATGAAATATGAGATCGACATTTTGAAAAACATCTTCGGGGCTTAATCCATACACATTTTTTAAGGCTTCGTTTGCATAAGGCACACGCATACTCCCATCAGGCGATAATTCAAATTGAAAAATGACACTTGTTAATTGATTCGCAATTTTGTCAAAACGTTCGGCAATTTCTAATTTTTCTAATTCACCCGCTTTACGATAATTTTCGATTCTTACAATTTCAAAAAAAGCAATTCCCATAAAAAACAAAAATAAGCTGCTACTTAACCCAAGCATATAAACATTGTTGCGCCATGTAGCGAGATATTCCTCTTTAGAAATCCCTATTTGAATATAAAAAGGAAAACCTATCACCCGCTGAAAACTGGTAATTCGATTTACATTATCAGCGACAGCGATATATGTACCTGTTCCAGAATCAACGCCAGAATCAATTTTTTGTCGTATTATATTTTCAGGAGGCGCAATTTGATTAAGAGCGGATTCGATATATGGGTGCCGTATTATCAAATTATGATTTAAATTTCTAATTAACCCTGCGCCTTCATTGCCAATTTGAAAGGACTTTAAAAATTCAGTTTCTTTCTGTAAATCAAGCAATATGGTGGTTATGCCTAAAAATTTTCCATTCGGACTATAAATCCCATGCGCCATAACCATTGACAAACGATTAGTGGTTCGGGCAATCAGTGCATCTGAAAATATCAGTTCATTCGTTTGTTTTTCTTTTAACGTAATAAAAAAAGGACGGTCAGCTAAGTTAACTTTTGGGGCATTGTCTGACGATGAGTAAAGCGAATCGCCATTTGCATCGAAAATATAAACGTCGGATACTTCAGGGAAATTTTGAATTAACCATTGCATATTTTCGACAATCATTTTTGTATTTTTTTTTGTCGAAGATTGTTGCATTAAATTTTCTTTCGCATAAACGCGCGATTGAAACTCTAATATCGATTTTGTTCTGGAAAAAATGTTTTCATATCTTAACTCTAATAATTTTGCAAAATTTTGAGTGAGTTTTTCGGCTTCACTAATTGTTCTTTGATATTCCGACCATGCAAAGAGACTGGAAAAAGTTGCAACAATAATTAGTATCATTGCGTAAATAAGTTTATATCTCAAAATCATGGCTCAGTTTAATGTGTATTTTACAAAGTTGGTTAAGCAATTGGACGTTTAGTGATAGCTTCAGAATGAAACGGTTTAGAATGATGTTAGTTGGGCTAACAAAACAGAATTACGCAACTGATTGATAAGTAGCTGTTCTGACAGAGATAACTTTCCATACACCAAATTTTCTACAGGTATGTTTTTCTTTTACATAATTTAGCCACTCTTTCTTGTGATAATCCCAACTCTTTTTTCTTTGCTTTCCAAATTGATTGCAATTGTTTTACCGAGAAATTTTGTGAGGCGGTTAAATTCGAATTTCTAATCATATTGAATTATCTCAATGGTACTGTAAGTTAAATAATCACGTCTAATAGTGGCACTATTAAAATATAAATTTTTGATAAAAAATGATTTAACTGA
>CAIQZX010000177.1 GCA_903876445.1 uncultured Pseudomonadota bacterium
TACGATGTCACGATTCCCCGCGCCCAATTTTGAATCGTCAATGGTGTGATAAGGAATAACAGCTTTCACTTTGTTAGTGATGATGGTATCCGAATCGGCACCACCATAAAAAACAGTCGTTGTATTGCCGTTATTATTCAAGATGTCATTACCCGCACCGCCATCCAACAATCCCGAACCACTTAACGTATCGTTCCCATCGCCACCATAGCCTTTTTCTTTTGCAGAGTTAACCGTGATAGTGTCATTTCCCGCATTTCCGTAAAGACAGGTATCATCTTCCGAAAAGTCGATATTATCGTTACCATCGCCTCCATATATGGTATTGGCACTTCCACCATAGCCACTGATAGCGTCATTACCGCTACCGCCATCGATAATACTAGATTTAAAATACACAGATGGCATCCGATCGTCACCGGTACCACCAAAAATACTACTGACACTCCAGCCCAAATTAGATTTTTCTTCTGAACCCAAAGCCAAAGTACCACCGGTGTAGATGTAATCATCACCAGAGCCTCCGAAAACAATGTTATTGCCATAATAATTAGTAATTGAATCATTACCGTCACCACCATCCATAGTACTATTGCCATGTCCACCGTCAATGCTATCGTTCCCAATACCACCCAATAGATAATCATCGCCAA
Source organism: uncultured Pseudomonadota bacterium (assembly GCA_903876445.1). Lineage (GTDB taxonomy): Bacteria > Pseudomonadota > Gammaproteobacteria > Methylococcales > Methylomonadaceae > UBA10906. The sequence goes on from CAIQZX010000177.1 coordinate 654, forward strand.
GACCACCGATAAGCGTGTCATCACCCGCACCACCATCTAAATAATCATTCCCTTCTTTGACATCCAGTTTGTCGTTGCCACCCAAACCTAAGAATTTTTCATTACCAGGACTGCCATCTAACTGATCTGCATCTTCTGTTAAAGGTAATTCCATGTCATAAGTTCGCGTGTCGGCAGGTAAAGCGGTAATCGCGTTGCTTGGAAGAACAACAACGGGTGTTGATGTTGGAGCAACTGCTACAGCGGCTGTCAGATTGTTCACCGTTTGCGCGGCAAATGAAGCCGCATCATTGCCTGACACATCTTGAACCGCTGCGTCATCATTACTGCCAGTGGGGTCGTTATAAGAAACCGTGACAGCTTGCCCATTGATGACCGCATTCGATAACGTCAGGGTGATTTTCTTCGCGCTGGTATCGACCGCTACGGCTGTAACGGCATTTGTCTGTCCACCGCTCGTAACGGAAAAGGTATTTGCTGCAGCGGTTGTCGCACTTAATAAATCAGCATCAGTGTAAGCGATTGTCAACGCATTACCATTCACACTCGCCGACGAAAATACGGGGGAAATGTTATCAACCGTGTTATTGGTGACAGTTTGCGCGGTGAAAGAAAGCGCGTCATTACCTGCTACATCTTGAACTGCCGCCGTATCATTTCCTGAACTTGGGTCAGTATAAGAAACGCTCACAGTTTGCCCTTTGATAACCGCATTTGCTAAAAACAACGTGACGGTTTTCGCGTTAGCATCAACGGCAACAGATGTCACCGAATTCGTCACGCCACCGTTAATCACCGCAAAAGCATTTGCTGGCGCGGTAGTGGTGTTTAACAAGTTGGCTTCAGTGTACGTCAGTGTTAAAACGTTACCATTGACCGTTGATGACACAAACACAGGTTGAATACTGTCAGTCGTATTGTTCGTAACGGCTTGTGTGGATAACGAAACGGCATCATTGCCTATCGCATCTTGAATGGCGTTAGCGTCATTACCTGCACTTGGATCAAGATAAGAAACCGTGACAGATTGTCCATTGCTGACAGCATTCGCCAAAATTAACAATACCGTTTTCGCATTCGTATCAACGGAAACCGATGTAACAGAATTTGCGAAACCGTCATTCGTAACGGAAAAGGCACTTGCTGGCGCAGTGGTTGAATTTAATAAACCGGCTTCGCTATACGTCATCGTTAAAATGTTACCATTCACAACTGAAGAAACGAAAACGGGCGGTGTATTGTCGAGTGTGTTGTTCGTTACAATTTGCGGCAATAAAGAAACCGCGTCATTACCTGAAGTATCTTGAATCGCGTTAGTATCATTATTTGCGCTAGGGTCAGTATAAGCTACCGTGACTGCTTGTCCGTTACCAACAGGATTTGCCAAAATTAGCGTGACTACTTTTGCGTTGACATCGACAGAAACAGAGGCGACGGAATTGGCAACACCACCGTTAATGACTGAAAATGCGCTGGGCGATGCGGTAGTTGAATTCAATAAATTTGACTCGGTATAAGTCAGTGTTAAGACATTATTATTAACGGTCGCAGAAGCAAACACAGGCGCAAGAGTATCTAAGGTATTGTTTATCACCGTTTGCGCTGTGATAGAAATTGCGTCATTACCCACTTCATCTTGAATTGCATTGGCATCGTCGCCACTTGTTGGGTCTTTATAAGACAGCGTGACGTTTTGACCATTTGTAACCGTATTTGCTAACGTCAGTGTAATAGTTTTCGCTTCAATATCAGCGGAAACAGCTATAACGGGATTAACTAAACCACCATTTGTGATTGAAAAAGCATTGGCAGAAGCCGTGCTTGCGCTTAATAAATTATCATCAGAAAAACTTAATACTAACGCATTGCCATTCACAGAAGCAGAAGCGAAAATAGGCGCGTCTGTATCATCAAATTTACCGCTAATCACATCCGTTGCATTAACCGACGTGCCGTCAGAAAATTGAATCAGTTCGATGTTCGATAAAATATCTTCGCCTTCATCATCACCATTCCCAACGTAGGTAACAACTAATTGTGCTACATCACCTGAGGCTACATCGGCATTGACAGTAATTTTGTAATCGTCTTTTGTGCTGCTATAAATCGCAATATCACGATTCCCCGCGCCACCATCTAAGGTGTCATTGCCTTCGCCACCCTCAAGTGTGTCATTGCCACCGCCCGCATCAATTGAATCATCACCCGCGCCGCCGTTAAAGTCATTCGCAACATTACCGCCAACGGATTCTTGCAACGTATTATTCAAGTCATTACCCGTACCGGAAACGGCTTTTTTACCGGATAACGTTAAAATTTCGATTGTTGGATTGAGCGTTAAATCATAGCTAACTGAAGCAATAATCTGGTCTTCATCAGTGCTATTTTCATTTTCGACGATTTTATCTTCGGTATTATTCATTATGTACACATCAGCTCCGGCACCACCGACTAACGTATCCATGCCTAACCCACCATCTAACGTGTCTTCACCGTCACCGCCAACAATAGAATCATTGCCTTCGTTACCAGAAAGTAAATTATTACCAATGTTGCCTGTAAGGATGTTATTTAACTTGTTACCCGTACCGTTATTATTGATGATGCCCGTCAATTTTAAATTTTCAACGTTATTACCCAATACATAACTTAAAGTGGTTTCAACGGTATCTTTACCACCTAATTTTTCGTTGTTATTTGTTTCAATTACCGTATCTTTAACGTTATCAACAACGTAATAATCATTACCATCACCGCCTGTCATCGCATCAAAACCGACACCTCCGTTTAATGTGTCATTGCCTGCTCCGCCATCAAGTTTATCGTTGCCTTTATCGCCAGATAAAAAGTCATTGCCAGTACCACCAATGAGTTTGTCGTTTCCGTCACCACCAAGCAAACTGTCATTGCCGTTGCCACCGTCGAGTGAATCATCACCTGTTCCACCATCGAGAGTGTCATTCCCTGCCAAACCAGTTAACGTATCTGCACCCGCTAATCCGCTCAGTTTATCAGCGGTTGCTGTCCCGACAAGTTTATCCTTACCAGAAGTTGCTTTGATTTTAGTTGCCATTGTTTACCCCTTAAAGAGTTATTAAGACTTATTATAAGAAACTTCTATTCCAGAAAAATCAGAGACGTTACAATTATTGTTAATCTTTGTATCCCAAACTTTGTAAAGCGCGTTCGTTATCCGACCAACCTTTTTTCACTTTTACCCAAAGTTGTAAATACACTTTCTGACCAATCAAGCGTTCAATATCTTTTCGTGCATCGGTTCCAACACTTTTCAACATTGCCCCGCTTTCGCCAATGATAATACTCTTTTGTGACAACCGTTCAATCCAAATAATTGCGTAAATCTTACTTAGATGTTCATGCTCTTCGTAACGTTCAATTTCAACTGTTAATTCGTAGGGCAATTCCGCTCCTAATCGCCGCATCAATTTTTCACGAATAATTTCGCCCACCAAAAATTTCTCAGGTCTGTCGGTAATTTGATCCGCTGGATAAATCAAATTACTTTTCGGCAATAATTTCATGATGACGCTTTCCAGCTCGTCTAAATGAATCCGTTTTAATGCTGAAATGGGCAAAATTGCTTCAAACGGAAAACGCGCCTGAGCTGCACTAAAAAATTCAAATACTTTGTCTTTATCTTCAATTCTATCGACTTTATTGACAGCTAAAATTACAGGCAAACCCGCCAATTTTAACTTTTCAAAAATCACGTCATCATATTCGTGCCACGATAAACCATCAATCAACCAAACAATAACATTCACACCTAATAACGTAGTATCAGCTGTGCGATTTAATTGTCGATTTAAGGCTTTTTTTTGGTCGGCGTGCATTCCAGGCGTGTCCATGTAAATGGCTTGTCCTGCATCCGTCGTGTTAATACCTAAAATTCGATGGCGAGTAGTTTGAGGTTTGCGCGATGTGATGCTTATTTTTTGTTTCAGTAAATGATTCATTAAAGTCGATTTGCCCACATTCGGACGACCAATTAACGCAACGTAACCGCAATTCATAAAATGTTTTCCTTAGCTAATTTTTCGAGGAGGATTTCGGCGGCAGCTTGTTCTGCGCCTTTACGGGTTACGCCTGCACCTATCGATGAAGTCGGCAATAACGAAATGGTACATTGAACTTTAAATGTTTGCTCGTGCGCCAAGCCAGACATTGTCAGTAGTTCATATTGTGGTAAATCCAATTTTTTAGATTGCATGAATTCTTGCAAGCGCGTTTTCGGGTCTTTTTGACCATTGCCTAACGACAAACTTTGTAATTTATCTGCGAATAATTCAGGAATCCATTTTTGACAAGCATCCATCCCTTTATCTTGATACAACGCGGCAATAATCGCTTCCAAAGCATCCGACAAAATTGAATCTCGATCAAATCCCCCGCTTTTCAATTCGCCTGAACCTAGCAGTAAATAATCGCCTACGTTTTGCTTTCGTGCAATTTCAGCAAGCGAACGCTGATTCACTAAATTGGCTCGCATTCGACTCAAAACACCTTCGGGTTCGTCGGGAAATAAATTATATAACTGTTCAGCAATCACAAAACCTAAAATTGCATCACCTAAAAATTCTAATCGTTCATTGTTACTCGAACTCGCACTACGATGCGTTAACGCGCGAGTGAATAATTTGGGATCATCAAAAATTAACCCTAATTTTTTACTTAATACTTCTGGTTTTTTTGTCACACAATTCTCGCTTTAATTTTGTTCAATTTGTATTCTCTAAAATTTTTCATTTTGAATTCTATTTTTATTGTCTGTCGTTTTGCGTAATTTCGTCTCTTGAGATGTTGAATTGCTTTGTTTTACATTTGTTTGATGTAGTTATGAAAACCTCATATTTGATGTATCGATAATATCATCAAATCATAGAGCTAAGTAGTTGAAAGCAAAAATCTATGATTCACATAATTTTGGCGTATGTTCGAAAGTCCTAAAAATCCCCAAATTGGCTTTTTGTATTGCCGTAAAAAAATGTTCAAAAAATGATAAAATTCAACTGATTTACTTACATAATCCGAAGCAAAATTAAACCAAGGAAAAATCATGACTCAAATTCAAGGCTGGGCGGCAAAAAGTCCAAAAGAAAAACTCGAACTTATTTCTGTTGGTGTTGGTGAATTAGGGGCGGAAGATGTTGAAGTTACTGTTGAGCATTGCGGAATTTGCCATTCTGATTTATCCATGATTAACAATGATTGGGGATTTTCGTCATATCCCATTATTGCTGGTCATGAAGTCATTGGGCGTATTAACGCAATTGGCAAAGATGTAAAAGGCTTGAAAATTGGTCAGCGTGTTGGCGTGGGTTGGAATTCAGGAAGTTGTATGCACTGCCACGAATGTGTCGCAGGACAACACAATCTTTGCTCGCAAGCCTTACCAACTATTGCCGGCGGACATCACGGCGGTTTTGCGGACAAAATGCGAGCGCATTGGATTTGGGTTGTTCCGTTGCCTGAAAATTTAGAAGCGAGTTCTGCTGGACCTTTATTGTGCGGCGGCATTACCGTTTTTGCGCCATTTTTGAATTTCGATATAAAACCGACGCATCACGTCGGCGTAGTAGGAATTGGTGGTTTGGGACATTTAGGCTTGAAATTTGCTAACGCTTGGGGATGTGAAGTGACGGCTTTTACCACTTCCGAATCGAAAATAGATGAAGCCAAACAGTTTGGCGCACACAATGTAATTTCAAGTTATGACACGGATTCGATTCTAAAAGCCGCAAATTCATTGGATTTATTACTTGTGACAGTGAATACCCCGCTGGATTGGACGACGCTACTTAAAACTTTGAAACCAAATGGCAGAATGCACGTTGTAGGTGCAGTGCTTGAACCAATGCCGATTTCAGCCGTGGATTTAATTTTTGGACAAAAAAGCGTTTCCGGCTCGCCAACCGGCTCACCGGCTGCAATCGCGACAATGCTTGATTTTGCTGCCCGCCATCATATCGCGCCACACGTTGAGCATTTTCCTATGTCACAAGTAAATGAAGCTCTCGCACATTTAATAGCCGGTAAAGCACGTTACCGAATTGTGTTAGATGCCGATTTTTAGTTTTATTTGTTGACGATTTTTATTCGTAACAGTAAGTTACACCATTTTAATAACCTAATTACTCAAGAGTTTTGAATGAACGAATTTCCTAGAATTAGCCGTTTACCACCCTACGTTTTTAACATTGTTAATGACTTAAAAGCGAAAGCGCGTGCAGCAGGCGAAGATATTATTGATTTTGGCATGGGGAATCCAGACCAGCCTACACCACAACATATTGTCGATAAATTAGTTGAAGCCGTTGCGCGTCCCGATACACATCGTTATTCGGTTTCGCGCGGTGTGCCACGTTTGCGGAAAGCAATTTGTAATTGGTACAAAACCCGTTTTGATGTCGATTTAGATTTCGATACCGAAGCAATCGTGACGATTGGTTCAAAAGAAGGGCTAGCGCATTTAGCGTTAGCGACTTTAGGACCCGGTGACGTGGTATTAGTACCCAATCCCGCTTATCCGATTCATCCTTACGGGGTTGTCATTGCAGGGGCGGATGTTCGTCACGTTCCGCTTGTTGACGGCGGCAATTTCTTTGAAGAATTAAATAACGCCATTATCAACTGCCTTCCAAAGCCTAAAATGTTGATTCTGAATTTTCCTGGTAATCCAACCAGTGAATGCGTGGAATTGGATTTCTTTGAAAAAATTATTGCCGTCGCAAAAGAACACAAAATTTGGGTAGTTCAAGATATTGCTTACGCAGACATCGTTTTTGATGGTTATAAAGCTCCGTCGATTTTACAAGTCGAAGGCGCAAAAGATATAGCTGTCGAATTTTTCTCTTTGTCGAAAAGTTACAATATGCCAGGTTGGCGTGTTGGTTTCATGTGTGGAAACAAAGAACTCGTCGCCGCATTATCTCGCATCAAATCTTATTTGGATTACGGCACATTCGCGCCAATTCAAATTGCTGCCATCGCGGCATTAGAAGGACCTCAAGATTGTTTGGTCGAAATCGCAGAAATGTATCAAAAACGTCGTGATGTATTGTGCGAAGGTTTGAATGGGTTAGGTTGGGCAGTTGAAAAACCGAAAGCGACGATGTTTGTGTGGGCAAAAATTCCTGAAGCTTACGCGGCAATGGGTTCGCTTGAATTTTCTAAAAAATTATTGCTCGACGCGAAAGTTGCCGTTGCACCCGGTATTGGTTTTGGACAATACGGCGACGACCATGTGCGTTTTGGTTTAATTGAAAATGAAAATCGTACCCGCCAAGCCATTCGCGGCATTAAGGCGATGTTCAAAAAAGACGGCGTAATTTAAGGAAGGATGATGAAACCAGTAAAAATAGGCATTTTAGGATTAGGTACAGTCGGCGGTGGTGCGGCAAAAGTTCTGCAACGCAACGCGGCAGAAATTGCCCGTCGTGCAGGGCGTGAAATTATTATCACTCGTGCGTCAGCCAGCGATTTGAGCAAACCGCGTTTGTGCGATACGTCGAAAATTGAGATGACAACAAACGGTTTCGACATTATCAATGACCCCGAAATCGACATCATCATCGAAACGATTGGCGGCGCGGGCATTGTTAAAGATATGGTGTTGCAAGCGATTGAAAACGGCAAACACGTTGTCACGGCAAATAAATCGCTCATCGCTTTACACGGTAACGAAATTTTCGCCAAAGCGAGCGAAAAAGGTGTGATTGTCGCATTTGAAGCGGCGGTTGCGGGTGGAATTCCGATTATCAAAGCGATTCGTGAAGGTTTAAGCGGCAATCAAATCGAATGGCTCGCTGGCATTATCAACGGCACGAGCAATTTCATTTTGACCGAAATGCGCGACAAAGGACGTGATTTCGCCGACGTGTTAGCCGAAGCGCAGGCGTTAGGTTATGCCGAAGCTGACCCGACGTTTGACGTGGAAGGCATCGACGCAGGACATAAATTGACGATTTTAGCGTCGATTGCGTTTGGGATTCCGTTGCAGTTCGACAAAGTTTATACCGAAGGCATTACGCAAATTACCCGTACCGATGTGGAATACGCCGAACAATTGGGTTATCGGATTAAAAGTTTGGGTGTGGCGCGTAAAACCGAAAAAGGGATTGAATTGCGCGTGCATCCGACGTTGATTCCTGAACGTCGTTTGATTGCGAATGTAAATGGCGTGATGAATGCAGTGTTGGTGAAAGGCGATGCGGTTGGCGCGACATTGTATTACGGTGCGGGCGCAGGTGCAGAGCCAACAGGTTCAGCGGTGGTTGCCGATGTGATTGATGTGGTGCGTGCGTTGACCAGCGACCCTGAAAATCGTGTGCCGCATTTGGCATTCCAAGCGAATGCGCTGGCGGATATTCCAGTTTTAGATTCGGGGGATTTCCAAACCGCGTATTACTTGCGTTTGCACGCTGAAGATAAATCGGGCGTTTTAGCGGATGTGACGCGAATTTTGGCGGATTGTGACATCAGTATCGAAGCGATTTTGCAAAAACCACCTGCTAAAAATGAAACGATTGTTCCCATCATTTTATTGACGCAAGTTACCGAAGAACACAAGCTCAATGCGGCGATTGCCAAAATTGAACAATTAGAAACGGTTAGCGGTAAGATGAATCGGATTCGGTTGGAGACGTTGGGGTAGGTTATTTTTTGAAGGCACAAAGGGATTTTGTGCTTTTATCAATTTAGAGAAAGTTAATGATAATTACGATTATAGGAATTGGGATTGGTCTATTTGTTTTACCTGCGCTATTAGTGGCTTTATACGCAATAACACCAACGGGAAAAAGATTGGCAGCAGAAAAGGCAAGAAAAATAAAAATTGAAGAAGAAAGACTTGCAAAGGAAAGAGCTGACGTAATACAAGGACTAAGACGTATTCATTGGCATGAGCGTGAGGAAGAAGTAAGACAAAGAAAAATTGAAGATGAGAGACGAATTGACAAAATACGAGGAAATATTGATTTACGAGATGGTGCTTCTCAAAATTCACCATATACATACAAATGCGTAGGGCATCCCAATGCAACGTTAGCTATTCGATATGGAATCGCCAACCTTAAAAAAGAAGTTAAGGAATACTGGTATCACGGAAAAGGTGGAGAAAAAATGAAAAATCCTGACCGTGACACAATTAGCATTGTTCCTGCTGATACAATTCAACTTCAAAAAATTAGAAAAGTTAAAGATGACCCCGAAGGTACTCATTACCTCGCAAAACTAACAGATTTTGGCAATCGTGAAGTTATTGTTGTTATAAAACCTAGCACTGAATATGTGCAAACGTTTTATCCAATGTCAGAAGATTGGTTTAAAAAATATGCCGACCTTGAATTGGTATTAAAAGATAACAGCACTTTTAAGTTAAAAGAATTGGCTCATTTTCATGTTCAGAAAGTTGTCATCAATTCATGAATAAAATTTCTGTTGTTTTGTCGTCGTTGGAAGATTAGCGAGGAGTTTTGAAAAATGCCACCAATCAGCCTGTTTTTCGGCATCGTTATCAAGATGCGAAACAACGAACATCCGCCGCCACATATCCACGTTGAATACCAAGGTTTTGCGGCTTCGGTTGAAATCAAAACAGGCGACGTTTTAGTCGGTAAATTGCCTCGAAAAGTTGCCGCAATCGTCAAAGAATGGTGCGAAACTCACCGTGAAGAACTTTTAGCTAACTGGGAAAAAGCAATAAACTTTGAACCAGTCGATAGAATTAGAGGTGCAGATTATGATTAGAATTTTAGAAGCAAAACCCATTGCGCCGTATCAAATCTTGCTAGAATTTTCAGATAACACGCAACGTGTTTGGAATGCAGAAACGTTGTTGGCTACGCGAAAAGGCACGTTACTCGAACCGTTGAGAGATTCAGATTATTTTGAGCATTTTTTCCTTGATGCGGGGGCGTTGTGTTGGGCGAATGGGTTAGAATTTTCGCCTGAAAGATTACAAGAAGATTCTGTGCCATTTAAAAAAACGGCAATGAATTAACTTTGAAATAGCGACAAAGTTTCTGTTGTTTTGTCGTCGTTGGAAGATTAGCGAGCAGTTTTTTGAAAATGATTGCACAAGCACAACCGCAAAAACTCACTGAATTACAGCTTGAGTTGCTGAAAATTTTTAGTTATCAAATCAATCAGGAACAGTTGCTCGACATCAAAAAATTGTTCGCGAATTACTTTGCAAACAAAGCGACTGAAAAATTATGAATCAATTAAAAAAAGCAGACAAGATAAAAACTTGCCTGCTTTTTTGATTTTAAAAATTGACTAATTAACCAACTGGATTTGACCATTTCCAATTTTGAATTTCAGGCATATCTTCGCCATATTTTGAAATGTAATTTTTGTGGTCAATCAATTTGTTACGCAACGCTTGTTTGAGATAAATCGCTTTATCTTTCAAACGTGGTACGCGGTCAATCGCGTCCATAGCAAGATGGAATCTGTCTACATCATTCATAACAACCATGTCGAATGGTGTTGAAGTTGTACCTTCTTCTTTATAACCACGAACGTGTAAATTCGCATGATTGCTGCGGCGATAAGTTAAACGATGAATCAACCAAGGATAACCGTGATACGCAAAAACAACCGGCGTGTTGTGTGTGAATAATTCAGTGAAATCTTCATCGCTCAAACCATTTGGATGTTCAGTTTCTGGTTGTAACTTCATTAAATTCACAACGTTAATAACCCGAATTTTCAAATCAGGCACTTCACGACGCAAAATATCGACCGCCGCTAATGTTTCCAATGTTGGCACATCGCCCGCACACGCCATCACCACGTCAGGTGTGGAACCATTGTCATTACTTGCCCATTCCCAAACACTTATGCCGGCTTCACAATGTTTTGCTGCCGCATCCATTGAAAGCCATTGTGGCGCAGGCTGTTTACCCGCGACGATAACGTTTACATAATTACGGCTACGCAAAACGTGATCCGTCACAGAAAGTAACGTATTCGCATCGGGTGGTAAAAACACACGAATCACTTCTGCTTTTTTGTTCACAACGTGGTCAATAAAGCCGGGATCTTGATGTGAGAAACCGTTGTGATCTTGTCGCCAAACGTGCGAAGTCAATAAATAATTCAAAGAGGAAATTGGTCTGCGCCAAGGAATTCTGTTACAGGTTTTGAGCCATTTCGCGTGTTGATTAAACATTGAATCGATAAGATGAATAAACGCTTCGTAACACGAGAAGAAGCCATGACGACCTGTAAGCAAATAACCTTCAAGCCAACCTTGGCAAGTGTGTTCACTTAAAATTTCCATCACGCGACCGTCTTGTGACAAATCGGTATCTTCAGGCAAAATGGTTTCCATCCAAACGCGCGAGGTTGCCGCAAACACATCATCCCAACGATTTGATGAGGTTTCATCAGGACCAAAAATACGGAAATTTTGTTGCAAACGATTGTCACGCATAATATCACGCAAGAAAGTTCCCATTACGCGCGTGGCTTCCGCTTCAACAGAACCTGGTGTTGGGACATTTACCGCATAATCACGGAAATCTGGCATTCTTAAATTACGCAACAAAATACCGCCATTTGCGTGTGGATTGTCGCCAATTCGACGCTGACCAATCGGCGCAAGTTGTTGTAATTCAGCGATTGGCGCACCATTTTCATCAAACAATTCTTCAGGTTTATAACTTTTTAACCAATTTTCTAAAATTGTAATATGTTCTGGATTACTCGCTAAACCAGATAACGGCACTTGATGCGAACGCCAGAAATCTTCAGTTTTTTTACTATCAACGCTTTCAGGACCCGTCCAACCTTTCGGTGTACGCATAATAATCATCGGCCAGCGTGGACGTTTTAATGCTTTCGTATCACTCGCACTGCGCCATTCATGTTGAATTGCTTTGATTTCTGCCAAACAGGCTTCTAAAACGGCTGCCATTTTAGGATGCACAATTGCAGGATCGTTGCCTTCAACGTAATGCACGTCATAGCCGTAACCTTCAAAAAGTTTTGTTAACTCTTCTTCGCTAATACGACTTAACAATGTTGGATTCGCGATTTTATAACCGTTCAAATGCAAAATTGGCAATACCGCGCCATCACGCGCAGGATTTAAAAATTTGTTTGAATGCCAAGATGCTGCCATCGGCCCCGTTTCAGCTTCGCCATCACCAATAACGCAACACGCTATTAAATCTTGATTATCGAACACATTGCCGTAAGCGTGTGACAACGCATAACCTAATTCGCCACCTTCATGAATTGAGCCTGGGGTTTCTGGTGCAACATGACTAGGAATACCGCCAGGGAACGAAAATTGATGAAATAAGGCTCTCATGCCATCTTTATCAAGCGAAATGTTTGGATAAAATTCGCTGTAAGTGCCTTCAAGCCAGCAATTAGCCACCATCGCAGGACCGCCGTGACCAGGTCCACAAACGAAAATCATGTTCAAATCATGTTCTTTAATTAAACGATTAACGTGAACGTGAATAAAATTTAAACCTGGTGTTGTTCCCCAATGCCCTAAAAGACGAGGCTTGATATGTGCAAGTTTCAATGGCTCAGTTAACAATGGGTTGTCGAGTAAATAAATTTGTCCCACCGACAAATAATTTGCAGCACGCCAATAAGCATTCATTTTTTCTTGCAAAGCAGCATCAAGTTTAAAATCGTACGTTTTTTCCATAAAAATCCCTCAAAAGTTTAATCAAAAAATTATTAGCAATATGTGTAATCGCTAACGTGGATATTACTACTAAATCATTCAGTTTTTCCATTCTACGGCTAATGTATTTCTCCACAAGGTAACAGAATAAGTTTAACGCTATGTGACAAGTTTTATTGCGTTTAAATTTTGTGGATTTTCAAACTACAATAGCGACCTTTCAAATTACTTTTAAACAGACCATACTCATGAGCGATTTAAGGACATTTTTTCAGGATTCGTCGAGTTTTTATGGCAGCAACGCCAGTTTTATCGAAGAACTTTACGAGCGTTTTTTAGATAATCCAGAATCTATCGAACCCAGTTGGCAAGCGAAATTCGTTGAATTACAAAATACAGCAGATTATGAAATTGCACACAGTCCGATTATCGAACGTTTTGCACAACTCGCGCAAAAATCACAAGGTCGCCTTAAAAAATTACAAGGCTTTACCGAGGAAAGCGTTAAAAAACAATCCGCTGTGGCACGTTTAATCAATCATTATCGTGTTCGCGGTCATCAAATTGCAAAAAATAATCCACTCGGCAAAAATGCCCTCATGCCACCAGATTTAGATCCTAGTTATTATGGCTTGTCCGCGTTGGATATGGACACGCTGTTTGATACTGGCACATTGCAAAGTGGTCAGTATTTGCCCTTGCGCGATATTATTCGCAATTTAGAACAAATTTATTGCGGCAGCATTGGCGCAGAATTTATGCACATTGTCGATACACCAACGCGCCGCTGGTTAATAAATCGACTCGAAACAAATTCTCCGCCTACTCAATCTCAAGAAGGAAATGTAAATTTTTTAAAAGGCGTGAGAGGTTTCACATTAAATGCTGAAAAAAAACGCTGGACATTAAAACAACTTATTGCTGCCGAAGGCATTGAAACCCATTTACACGCAAAATTTGTTGGACAAAAACGCTTTTCTCTCGAAGGTGGTGAATCACTTATTTTAATTTTAGATGAGTTAATTCAAGGTTTGGGCGCAAAAGGTGCAAAAGAAATCGTCATCGGCATGGCGCATCGTGGGCGATTAAATGTTTTGGTGAATGTTTTCGGTAAAAATCCAAACGACTTATTTAACGAATTTGCAGGAACGTCACCACTTTTAGAAGGCATGAGTAGCGGCGACGTAAAATATCACATGGGTTTTTCGTCAGATGTAGAAACCAGCGGCGGCTGCGTTCATATCACGTTAGCCTTCAATCCTTCGCATTTGGAAATTATCAATCCAGTAGTAGAAGGCTCGGTTAGAGCGCGACAAGATAGAGCAGGGAAAAATGGCATCAATCAAGTTATTCCGGTTTTGATTCATGGTGATGCGGCATTTTCCGGTCAAGGCATTATTATGGAAACGCTAAATATGTCACAAACTCGCGCATTTTATACGGGTGGAACGGTACATATTGTCATCAATAACCAAATCGGTTTTACTACCAGCAATCCGCTTGACACACGTTCAACACTTTATGCGACAGACGTTGCGAGCATGATTCAAGCTCCCGTTTTTCATGTCAATGGTGACGATCCTGAAGCGGTATTGTTTGTGACGCAATTAGCCTTAGATTTTCGTGTTAGATTTAATCGTGATGTAGTTATTGATTTAATTTGCTATCGCCGCTTAGGACATAATGAAGCAGACGAGCCAGCAATGACGCAGCCGCTAATGTATAAAAAAATCCGGTTACGTCAAACAACCCGAGAATTGTACGCGCAGCGGTTAATTAATGAAGGAATGATTGACGCGACTGAAGTGCAACGACAAATCGAAGATTATCAACGTCGTTTAACGGCAGGCGAAATTGTTTCGCGTCCGGTGTCAAAAATGACGTATTCCTACAGCACACAATGGCAACCATTCTTGAATTCACATTGGACGACATCTTGTGACACAAGCGTAAAACTTGAAACATTACGTTATTGTTCAGAACGCTTGTTATCCACGCCTGAGAATTTTGAATTACATCCGCGTGTGGCAAAAGTGATGGAAAATCGTCATGAAATGATGGCGGGATTACACCCATTAGATTGGGGATTTGCTGAAAATATGGCGTATGCTACGTTGCTTTTGGAAAAATATAATGTGCGTTTAACGGGACAAGATGTTGGACGTGGGACGTTTGTGCATCGTCATGCTATTCTACATAATCAAATCGAAAATCGCAGTTATATACCGCTTAAATATCTACATAAAGAACAAGGTAACGCTCAAATTTATGATTCACTTTTATCAGAAGCCGGTGTTTTAGGATTTGAATACGGTTACAGCACGACAATGCCTAATACGTTAGTGATTTGGGAGGCGCAATTTGGTGATTTTGCAAATGGCGCACAAGTTCTTATTGATCAGTTTATCAGTTCGGGAGAAACAAAATGGGGGCGGATGTGTGGGTTGGTGATGTTATTACCACACGGCTTTGAAGGGCAAGGACCCGAACATTCTTCAGCTCGATTGGAACGTTATCTGCAACTTTGTGCTGAACAAAATATCCAAGTTTGTAATCCAACGACACCCGCGCAGATTTTTCATTTATTACGGCGACAAATGCGGCGCAATTACCGAAAACCACTCATTATTATGAGTCCAAAAAGTTTATTACGTCATAAATTAGCGATTTCAACGTTGGACGAATTAACGAACGGACAATTTCATCCGATTTTAGGTGAACGTGAAATTGATGACGAAAAAGTCACTCGCTTGGTTTTCTGTGCCGGAAAAGTATATTACGACTTACTTGAAACACGGCGCGACGCAAATTTAAAACACGTTGCAATTGCCAGAATTGAACAGCTTTATCCCTTTCCGGAAACTGCATTTAAAGCCGAAGTGGCGCGTTATCCTAATTTAAAAGAATTTGTTTGGTGTCAGGAAGAACCTAAAAACCAAGGCGCATGGTATAACTCTAATCATCATTTTTCGGACGATTTACCCGCACATATTCCGGTTATTTATGCCGGACGTGAAGCCTCCGCTGCGCCCGCTGTAGGAAATTTTCGCGTACATTTAGAGCAACAAAAAGCGGTTGTGCATAAAGCATTATTTTAATAATTTGATTTACCGTTTAAAAATAAAAGGAAAAAATGAAACTCCCCTCACTTAATACACAGATTTTACTTGGTGCATTTTTAGGCATTGCAATTGGCACAGCCTTAATCGCGCTTGGCAAAGAATCTATCGTTACGCAAACCAGTTTATACGCCGCAAACTTGATTGGTACGTTATTTATTGATTTGCTAAAAATGGTGTTAATCCCGCTTGTTTTTACGTCGATTGTTGTTGGTGTGGCGAATTTGCAGGCACACAAACAAATTCATCGCGTTTGGATGAGTACATTGGGCTTTTTTATCTTTTCGATGTCAGTGGCGATAGTGGTTGGATTGCTTGGCAATGCTATTTTTCACCCAGGACAGGGTTTGCATTTGGAAATGTTTCAAAATGCAATGAATAATTTTCAGGCAAAACAACAAACGCCCGCCGATTTTTTCACTAAATTTTTGCACGGATTATTTATGAATCCCTTTGCGGCTTTGGCACAAGGCGAAGTTTTAGCCGTGTTGATTTTCGCACTATTTTTAGGCGTTGCCTTGGTAATTGGCGGCGAACGTTACAAAAATATCCTAGTGTTATTGCAAGAATTTCTCGACATCGTGATGCAAATGGTGCGTTGGATTATGACGATTGCGCCATTTGGTATTATGGCGTTATTAGTTAAGTTAATGGTGACACAAGATTTGGCGTTACTCAGCACGCTGGGAAAATTTGCCGCCGTTGTAGCGGGAAGTTTGTTACTTCATGGCGTTGTTTTATTACCATTGATTTTGTATTTGGTAACGGGAATGACACCTTGGCGTTTTTGGCAAGGCGCAAGAGAAGCATTACTGACCGCATTTGCAACCAGTTCCAGCTCCGCTACGTTACCGATTACGTTGCGTTGTGCTGAACATAATTTACATGTCAGAAAAGAAATTGCACAATTCGTCATTCCATTAGGTGCGACCGTCAATATGGACGGCACGGCACTTTATGAAGCGTCAGCAGCATTATTTGTCGCCAATTTAGCCGGCATTGATTTGAATTTAATGCAGCAATTAGTTGTATTTTTCACCGCAATGTTTGCGGCAATTGGCGCACCGGGAATTCCAAGTGCTGGCATGGTGACAATGGTGATGGTATTGCAATCTGTTGGTTTGCCTGCTGAAGCTATTGCGATTTTGTTACCCATCGATCGATTACTCGACACGTTGCGAACAGCGGCGAATGTTGAAGGCGATATGATTGGAAGTTTAGTTGTTCAAAAATTAGTCAGGAATGAAAAACATGATTGAATTGAGTGATTACAATATGGAAACCCTCGAAATAATTGTACTCATTTTGGTGATATTTGGGGTTTTAGGTTTAGCAAGAAGGCGTTAAAGCTAAGTCGGATTCGAGTAAGAACTCAATCCGACTTTTTTTTATGCTTTTGACTTCAAACTCAATTTTTTTCTGACTGGTTCACCAGTTTCACCTTCTGCATTTACTGCTGGGGTTGATGATATTGTAATTTCTGGTTTTTTCTTAATGATAACTGTAGGCGCAGCGGCTTCCGGTTTTTTCGTTTTAACAACAACGGCTACAGGTGTTGATTCATCGCTCTTTGGTTTAGCCGGCGCTGCTTTAGTCGCGACTTTTGGAGCAACCGTAGCTTTTTCTGCGGCTTTAGCGGCTTTAGCGGCTTTTTCTGCCGCTTTTTCTGCCGCTTTCGCAGCTTTGTTTTCGGCTTTTTCCGCTTCTTGTTTGGCGGCTTTCAGAGCCGCTTTTTCAGCTCTTTTGATTGCAGCCGCTTCCATCTGGGCTTTCACTCTTAACTCGTGAGCTTCGGCTCTCTGTTGTTTTTGTATATCTTTCGCGGATTTTTTACCTCCGCCGCCCATGATAATTTTGACTATTTTTATTTTTTGTCTAGCAATTTCTTTATGCTGTTCAGTAATTTCTTGAACCGGATTACCATCTAAATCGACACGATGTGTTTGTTGAACTGTTGCGTTCAGATAATCGAGAGACCTGCAATAGTAGGCAAATACTTTTCTCAATGTAAGCTTGTCGTAGCGAGAGTCTGTTTTTTGCATCACGGATTGGAAAACACCAATCATGAGGGGTTTTACGTCTTCTTTTGTTACTGCAATCGCATTTGGAAAGAGTTCACTTAACTCTTTTATCAACGACCTGATTTGGGCTTTTGCTGCTGCTTTTGCCTTTTTTTCTTCATCTGATTCATTTTCAGCAGATTGATTTTCAACTTGCACTTCTTCAACTTGTGTTTGTTCAGTTTCAACCTGTTCTATCTGAACTTGATTTACCTCTATTTGTTCTACTTTTATTTCTTCTGGTTTCACTTGGTCTTCTTCTGCTGTGTTACTCATTTATATCTACTCAAAATAATAAAAAGGTTGTTTTTTTATAATCGGTATCGCTAAGGATGTCAATGGTATAACGTCAATAGAAATGGTATTGTGAACTACCAACCACTAAACGCTATCGCGTTCTAGTGGTGGCTTCGACTGACCCGAACTGAGAATATCAGCTCCTTTCGCATCTCCACGAGCTTTGACCCGTTTAGAAGATGGGGAACGCTTTACAGTCACGACAGAA
>CAIQZX010000178.1 GCA_903876445.1 uncultured Pseudomonadota bacterium
AAGCAAACCTATTTGCAATCTAAACCAGTCATAGTTAGATTGTGCAACCAATTTGAGGCGGCAGGTTCTGTCGTGACTGTAAAGCGTTCCCCATCTTCTAAACGGGTCAAAGCTCGTGGAGATGCGAGAGGTACTGATATTCTCAGTTCGGGTCAGTCGAAGCCACCACTAGAACGCGATAGCGTTTAGTGGTTGGTAGTTCACTACGGTTTATATTCAAAACTGTCTACAAGTTTCTAACTAAAAGTAAAGGTGATTAAAATGATGAGTGTATCTTCTTTAACTCCAACTATCGCACAAACACTTGCAGCGATAAATAATCCAGCACCAACTAAAATTGGTTCTGTTGATGCCGACGCAAATTCAATGAGTATTCCTATCAGTACATCACCGGGAGCTATTGGCAGTTCTTGCGGAAGCTCAGTTGATACTTACGCTTAAAGTTTTGTGCAGGCTCTGTTTTTACACATTTCGAACTTAATGTTAAAGTGATGCCCGAGTGAAAGTAGAAATCCATTCAATTGGAATTTCACAAGAACTCGAAACATAATTTAGAGCATTTTTTCGGAGCAATAGTAAAGCAGATGAGTATGAAAATTGAACGATTAGTCAAAATGGCGAACGATATTTCAGATTTTTTTAACGCAGATCCCGATAAAACCATCGCGGCTGAGGGCGTAAAAAATCACATTTCGCGTTCATGGGAATTAAGAATGCGTCAGGCAATTATTGAACATTTGAAAAACCATGACGGCGAAGGTTTATCGCCGTTAGCAAAAACGGCGATTTCTCAGATTGCAGTTTAATCTGCGTTTACACAAAGTCGAAGTGTTTCAACCCAGTTTGGCATCACTAACGTAAAACGTCCCATTAAACGCTGCGTCGAAAGTCGCGAATTTGAAGGGCGTTTTGCCGGTGTTGGGTAAGCGGTTGTTGGAATTGGATTAAGCAGTCGATTTTTTAATTCTCGATTTTGTTGCCGCGCCATCTTCACAATTTCCTCCGCAAAACCATGCCACGATGTTTCACCCGCACTTGTTAAATTGTAAATTCCCGAAATAAAGTTTTCAGTTTTACGTTCTGATTCAGCTTGCCGAATAATATGTGCGGTAGCTTCCGCAATAAAACGAGCCCATGTTGGCGCACCAATTTGGTCGGCGACAATGTTCAATTCTTCGCGTTCTGATGCTAGTCGCAAAATGCTATTCACAAAATTTTGTCCACGCGCCGCAAAAACCCATGTTGTACGGAAAATTAAATAATCTGCTCCACTTGCTTGAATTGCCCGCTCGCCGGCTAATTTACTTTCGCCATAAACACTTAATGGATTTGGTATGTCGTCTTCATCATAAGGCGTACTTTTCGTACCATCAAACACATAATCTGTTGAATAATGAATCAATAACGCATTTTGTTTTTTTGCTTCCTCTGCCAAAACAGCGACCGCTTGTGCATTGATTAAAAAAGCTAAATCACGTTCCGATTCCGCCTTATCGACCGCTGTGTAAGCTGCTGCATTGACAATAACCGTTGGACTAATATCCTCAATAATTCGGCGTAATTCATCTAAATTCGTAAAATTTGCTTGTTCACGATTTAACGCAATCACTTCACCCAATGGCAAAAGCGTTCGTGCTAATTCCCAACCAACTTGCCCGTTAGAACCGGTTAATAAAATTTTCATGCAAAAACCTCTGCGTCGCAAAGTCTTAAACCTTGTTTATCTTTTTCAGATAAAAGTGGTTCGGAAATGCCCCAATCAATCCCAATTTCGGCATCATTCCAGCTTACACAACGCTCGAATTCGGGGGCGTAATAATTTGTGGTTTTATAAAGGAAATCTGCTGTTTCTGATAAAACTAAAAAACCATGAGCAAAACCGGCAGGTACCCAAAATTGACGGTGATTTTCTGCACTTAATTCAACACCGTGCCATTTTCCAAAAGTTGATGACGATTTTCGTAAATCAACGGCTATATCTAAAACACTTCCACTCACCACTCGCACTAATTTTCCCTGTGGTTGTTGAATTTGGTAATGCAAGCCACGCAAAACATTTTTACTCGAGCGTGAATGATTATCTTGAACAAAATTCACGTCTAACCCTGTCACAGCTTGAAAATTTTTCTGATTAAAACTTTCCAGAAAAAAACCGCGTGTATCACCAAAAATTTTGGGTTCAAAAATCAATAAATCTGTAATAGGTGTTTTAATGACGTTCATGTTAATTATTAAAATAATGAAATTAAAGAAAAGAATGGTGGAATATAGCGACTTATACCATGAATTTTTCAGGTAACGGAAATTTTCCGGCACACAACAATGTACCGGATTTTAGAGCAAAAATAAGATTTAATACGTTTTAAAATTGGCGACGGTTACAGATAATTTTCGAGCTTGCTCTTCAAGAGATTCTGCGCCGGCGGCGGCTTGTTCAACTAATGCCGCATTTTGTTGTGTTACGTCGTCCATTTGAGCAATCGCGTTATTTACTTGAGCAATTCCGGCACTTTGTTCAACGGATGCAGAAGTAATTTCGCCCATAATTGTGGTTACGCCTTTTACAGCCTCCACAATTTCCTGCATTGTTTTACCCGCTTGAGTTACTAATTGACTGCCGTCTTCGATTTTATCCACGGAATCGCTGATTAACATTTGAATTTCACCTGCCGCTGCCGCTGCACGTTGCGCCAAATTACGCACTTCCGTAGCTACTACGGCAAAACCACGACCTTGTTCACCCGCGCGAGCTGCTTCAACAGCAGCATTTAAAGCTAAAATGTTAGTTTGGAACGCAATGTTATCAATAACAGAAATAATTTCGACCACTTTACGCGAGGATTCGTTAATGCTTTCCATTGTCATAACCACATTTCCAACAACAACTCCGCCTTGACTGGCAATTTTAGCGGCGTTACGCGCTAATTGGTTCGCTTCCATAGCGTTATCAGCGTTGTGCTGAACAGTGCTGGTGAGTTGCGTCATGCTGGCAGCGGTTTCTTCTAAACTAGCCGCTTGTTTTTCAGTACGATTCGATAAGTCATTATTTCCTGCCGCAATTTCTTGGGCAGCAATGTTGATTTGTTCAGTAGAATCTTTAATTTCCTCAACCATTGCCTGTAAATTTTCGACGGTACTATTGATACCTTGTGTTACTTTCCCAAAAGTACCAGGATAATTTTTGACGATATTATTTGTTAAATCGCCTTGGGCTAATGAATTTGAAACGCGCAAAATATCGTTAAAACCTGTATCACAAGTGCTAATCAATATATTTAAATCACTCAACATATCGTGAAACATAAACTCAAATTTGTCGGTGTTCGCGCGTTTAGAAAAATCGCCATTCGCCCCTGCTTTCGCTAACACTTCGATTTCATTATTTATCGATAGCAACGCTTGTTTAATACTGTTCATTGTTTGCGTAATGACGATTGTTTCACCGGGTAACACTTCCATGTCAATTGAAAAATCGCCTTTTGCGTATTGGCTAATAATATCTAAAATCTGGCGGTTAATTGTCACGCGCGTTTGAATTAAATCGTTCACTTGTTGCGCCATGCGAGCGTAAGTGCCACTAAATTTCGATATATCAAGCATTTCTTTAACAAACCCAGCGGTATGTCTTGTTGCCATTTCCTCTTGAGCTTGAACAAACGAGTTAATCGCTTGCTGCATTTTATTCATTGAACGAAGCAAATCCCCAATTTCATCACGTTGCGATGTATCAATTTTTGAACTTAAATCTCCAACGGCAATAGCATTCGCAATTTGCTGTGCTGACATCAATGATTGCAAAATACCGCGACTAATCCACAATGTTAGAACAGAGGCGAAAATAACGCTCAAACTAAAAATAGCTAATAAACCAATGTCGTAATTGGTAAGTAAATTCTGTGCGTGTTTTTCATCTTTAGCATTACGTTTTGTCGTAATTTGAACGACTTCATCAATCGCTAAACGATGTTGCTCATAACTAAAACGCATTTTAGTTAAACTCACCATCATCTCATCATGATGTCCAACTTTGAGATTTGGAATAAAGTGTTGCTCTGCCTCATCAAAAAAAATCTGCGCGGCTTGATGGGCGCGTTCTAACAATACTTTTAATTCGGGTTCTAGGGATTCATTTTGCCAATAGACGTAGCGTATTTCATATTCACTTTTTAAAACATGAAAACGATCAATAAATGCTGAAATTTCATTTAAATTTGTGGTTTGTGTCGATTGAAAAATAATTAAATAGGATTCTAAAATGTATTCCGGCGGTGGCAAAATATCCGCAATTAAATCTTTTCCCTGAACGATACGTTGATAAATAGGTCCATTTACATTTAGCGTATTCATTGCTTTGAGTGTTGCTACGCCAAAGAGTGTAAAGCCCATAATTAAAATACTTAAAATAATGCCAAATCGGGCTTTAATTGTGAGTTGGGATATTTTGTTCATGATTTTCTTAACCTAAAATCTATAACTAATGCGCCACGACATTCACTAACAAAATGTGTGCATCGTCTAAACGCTTTACACAGCATATCGGTACTGAAATCGCAGTGACGTTCAACGTCATGGAGCGGTTGTTGGTTTGAAAACTTAACTCCTCAAAAAATGAGCAGTCGCCATGCTTAGTTAAAACCAAGCAGCTTATTATCGGCAATCCAAGTGTTATTTCAAAAATTGTAATTTGAAACGATTTAATTTACGGGCTATTGTCGCCAAAAAACAGACTATCTCGCATATTTTTTTTACATTATTCATAGTAATTTATATCAAAACATAGTTGTTTGTCGGGCTTAAAAAGTCGGTTCGATGCGTTACAATCCAAAACACTTGAAAATTTTTAGCTTTCAATTGCACTCTACGGCATTTTCGATTTAATAACGAAAGGAGCATTCAGAGTTGGCAATGCTATACGAACGCAGAGCTAGTGTAAGACTAATCCAATTTATCGGGGTAGCCTTTGGCATTGAAACGTTTAGAAGACCATAGAGACTTTTATATGGAATTCACAACTATATGAAATTTCATTCTTCAGTCTCAAAAGTTTTTTCAGATTATCAAAACTTATAAGACAAACGCAACATCAATTCCCGTGCCTCTGCTGGTAATGCTGGATGTGTGCTATTGAATTGCTGGACATATTGATAACGCGCATTGAAAACATCGTATAACCCCAAACCAACTTCAGCGCCTTTAATTGGCATATTTTGATAACGAAAATAGGCGTTGTAAATCCAATCAGGGCTGTAATGTGTCAGTTCACTACCGCTGTAACCCAATCGGTCACTAAAGAAAATTAAATTATGATTGAACGAAAAATCGGGCGTAAAATTAAACGTATGATTCAACGTGGCTTTATGGGTTGGAAAGCCTAAATTCATATTCGGGTAAATCACGGTGCCATTGGCATCAGTTGCTTTGTAAGAACTTCCACCACCCATATTTTTAGCAGACTGATAAAACGCATAATTCAAATCAAACAGCCCCAATGTTGAGTTTTTATATTTTATTGCCGCTTCAATACCATCGGTGGCTTCAACTTTTGCGTTGGAATAATAGCTTTCCAAATTTTCATCAAAAGCCATTGTAAAAATGTGATCAATTTGGGTGTAAAAAACGTTTGCAACGATTTCTAAACTATTTGAAAACGCATAACCTAATTCAATTTCATAAGTGTAGGCACGTTCTGGAATAACATTATTAACGTGTCTACCAGACATATTGCGTTGATTGTAATTCACGTTCAATTGATAATTTCCAAGCGTTGGGGCGTGAAAAGCGTGGGTGTAAAGCAATTTGTAATGAAACGCATCAAGCTGTTTAGTCAGTGCAACTCGTGGCGCAAAATTGGTTCCAAATTTGTTGTAATAATCGAAACGCCCACCCGTTAAAATATCCATCCATTCAGTTTTATAAATACCTTCGACATAGGCTGAATAATCCGTAAGCGTTAAAACATTTGCACTATTTGACTTTACGGCAGATTCCCCTTGGTCAATTTGATAGCTGTTACCGATTGCCAAATAACTGCCAGAATTCGCCATCCAAGTTGCTTTGCCATTGAATTTGTAATGATCGGCATGAACAACGTTGTTATCTAATTTTGGAGGTGTGCCATCATCAAAATGCGTTGTAGTTACCCAAGGTGTTTGCCGTGAAAAATCAAAATTGGAATTGATTTTAAAATTGGCATTAAACGAATGTTCAAAATCTAATTTCGCCGCTCGCGTGGTGAAGCTGTTAATGTCAAAACTACCACCTTGCATATAATCGCCAACGCCATCACGACTTTCAACGTTGTATTCATCAGAAAGTAAACGAAGATTAAGTTCTTTATATTTGAAATTTAGATTACCAAAAAGTGAATCGAGCTGGCTGTTGTTTGCCATATCGAAACTGTTTCCGTGTGCATCATGGTAAATGCGATCACTACGTTGCGACTCGTTCGCTTTGCCAGAAAAACTAATTTCTAAATCGTCAAAAATTTTACCTGCTGAAACGCTGATATTTTTACGCGCATCGCCCCGTTGAAAACGACCATAATCTGTTGTGATGGCAAGTCCTTCGGCTTTTTTGGCATTTTTAGTAATGATGTTAATCACACCCATTTCAGCAAAATTGCCATTTAGAATTGAACTCGAACCGCGAATAACTTCGATATGGTCAATTTGTTCAATGGGAAAATGTCCACCAATTCCTGTTGAAGCAAAAATTTGTTCGGTCAGCATGATGCCATCAACAAAAACAGACATTTTGCCCTCATCTGCACTAATGCCGCGCATTCCCATTGAGACAATTCCGTTAACGTTCATTCCAGGTGTAAAACCCTGAATCAATTGCAGAACATCCGTTAAATCGCGTGCGCCGCGATTTAAAATTTCTTCATGACTAATCAAATTTACAATGTTTGCGGCTTCATTTGAACAAGCTGCTTGTTGGGATGCACTAGTTACAAAAGGAATATCCATCAATTCTTCAAGTGGTGCATCCAGCATATCCATATTTTTAAAATCTTGGCAAACCAATTTACTTGGTTGCGCGATAAGCCTGTCTGTCACGCCAATCAAGAATAAAAGCAAGAATAAACGATTCATAAAATTTTTTACCTAAAAATGTAAATACTTACACAAATTATTAACGATTAACTTTTGTGAACTACCAACCACTAAACGCTATCGCGTTCTAGTGGTGGCTTCGACTGACCCGAACTGAGAATATCAGCTCCTTTCGCATCTCCACGAGCTTTGACCCGTTTAGAAGATGGGGAACGCTTTACAGTCACGACAGAA
>CAIQZX010000179.1 GCA_903876445.1 uncultured Pseudomonadota bacterium
ACACGAGTTTTATTTTCAAACGCTTCTTTTACCTTGCATAACGGACAAAAAATTGGTTTTACTGGCGCGAATGGCGCAGGAAAATCCAGTTTATTTGCGATGGTGAAAAATGAACTTCATGCAGATGAAGGTGATTTCACCATGCCGCCGAATTTAGCGGTCGCTCATGTCGCACAAGAAATGCCAGCGGTTGAATGCTCTGCGCTGGATTATGTTATGGATGGCGACGTGGAATTACGCCAACTTCAAAAGCAATTAGACGTTGCTGAACGGATTCTCGATGGTTTAAAACAAGCTGAATTACACGCCGCGTTAGATGTGATTGGTGGTTACAGCGCGAATTCGCGGGCGGCTCGATTGCTTGATGGTTTGGGGTTTACCGCTCCGAAAATGGAAAACTCTGTCAGTTCTTTTTCGGGCGGTTGGCGAATGCGGTTGAATTTAGCGCAAGCGTTAATGTGTCGTTCCGATGTTTTGTTGCTCGATGAACCCACGAATCATTTGGATTTAGATGCGGTTTTATGGTTGCAGGACTGGCTTGGACACTACACAGGAACGTTGCTGTTGATTTCGCATGACCGTGATTTTCTCGACACAATTACCGATCACATTGTTCATATTGAACAAGGTCAAGCCGAGATTTACACAGGCAACTATTCCGCATTTGAACGAATGCGAGCCGAAAAATTAGCACAACAACAATCTTCTTATCAAAAACAACAGCGTGAAATTGCTCATATTCAAAGTTTCGTAACACGCTTCAAAGCACAAGCCACGAAAGCCCGTCAGGCACAAAGTCGAATTAAAGCGTTGGAACGAATGGAACTGATTTCGATGGCGCACGTTGATTCGCCGTTTAACTTCACTTTTCCCGCACCGAAAAAAATGCCGAATCCTTTATTGTCGCTCGATGATGTGACGATTGGTTATGACGAAAAAGTGATTTTACCGAACGTAACTTTAACGATTGCAGCGGGTGATAGAATTGGTTTATTAGGTTCAAATGGCGCGGGAAAATCCAGTTTATTAAAAACATTGGCAGGAACATTGCCGCTTTTATCAGGCAAACGTTTAGAAGCGGATGCACTGAATATGGGTTATTTCGCTCAACACCAGCTTGAACAATTACATCTCGACGAAAGTCCACTTTGGCATTTTCAACAAATCGACAAACAAGCCACCGAAAAAGAATTGCGTAATTTTTTAGGGGGCTTTGATTTTTGCGGTGATAAAGTTATTGAAAAAGTTCAACCGTTTTCAGGTGGTGAAAAAGCACGTTTGGTTTTGGCGTTAATTGTGTATAAAAATCCGAATTTGTTATTACTCGACGAGCCGACAAACCATTTGGATTTAGATATGTGTCATGCGTTAAGCGTGGCGTTGCAGGATTTTCAAGGCGCAATGGTTGTTGTTTCGCATGACAGACATTTACTGCGTTCGGTAACAGATACGCTACTTTTAGTGGCAAACGAAAAAGTCGTGCCGTTCGATGGCGATTTGGATGATTACCGCGCATGGCTAACTGAACAAAAACGAAATAATGAAGCACAAAACCAACCTGAAAAAGCTGACAATGTTTCTCGTAAAGACCAACGCAAACTCGATGCGGAACGTCGTCAAAAACAAAAACCGTTACTTGATGCGTTAAAAAAAGCCGAAGCGACAATGGAAAAATATCACGTTGAACAACGTGATTTAGAAGCGCAATTAGCCGATGAAAAAATTTATGCTGACAATGAAAAAGCACGTTTAAAGACGATTTTAGAACGAAAAACACAAATTGATAAATCATTAGAAGAGGCTGAAATGCTTTGGTTAGATTTACAAGAAAAAATTGAAGCCTTTGATGACGACAACTAAGTTATAAAAACTAACGCATTTTGCGACGTTTTTTTATGAATCAGACTTCATCGTTATTGCGTCAATTTATTCCGATTTTGGGAGTGTTGATTTTATTGTGGCTCAGTTTCTTAGTCTTACGCGAATTTTTGCTTACTTTGGCGTGAACATTTATTGTCGCCTATTCACTTTTTCCGGCATATCGAAAATGCACTCGTTATTTCAAAGGCAATGTTGTTTTGAGTGCAAGCGTTATGATTGGTGCGATAACGACGGTAATTTTAACTTTAGCCTATATTTATTGCATTTGTTTCAATACGAAATGGCGCGATTGTATTCAATTTTAATGATGAATTTTAATCATCAATTAACCATTAAATTACCGCCAATTATTCGTAACTCGCCCTACGCAGGTGAGTATTTACAAACTCACCTGAATCGTTTGTTAGAAGCTTTGACCCGTTTAGAAGATGGGAAACGCTTTACAGTCGCGACAGAACCTGCCGCCTCAAATTGGTTACACAATCTAACTATGATTGGTTTAGATTGCAAATAGGTTTGCTTTTCACAGTTTGTCAGCCTCTTGGTTTTCGATGACCAACAATGTAAGCGCACAGGAATTTTAGAGTATGAATAAGAAAATCAAAAGCCGCTTCGCGGAAGGAGTTCTATCCATCCTCACCCAAGCCTATCAGCTCTGGGTGGGGAATTTCGCACGGTTAGTTAAATTGGGTTTTGTATTAGTTACGCTCTTTTTTTGTTTTCGAGATGGTGAAAAATGGTCACAACAATTACAACTTACTACCAGTTATTTTCTAAATGATCCGCGCGGTGTTTATTTGCAAACTGCTGGAAATACAAGTCGTGCGGTGGTTTATGGTTTATTTTTAGCCGCCTTAGGGCAAGGAACCATTGCAGCAATTGGCTATGCGATTGCTGGCGTAAGTACGCCTATATTTTATTGGGAACATTGACCGCTTTATTTGCATTGATTCCGATGGGTGCAACATTAATTTGGCTGCCCACAGCCTTAATGCTATTGGTTGATAATCAATTATGGCAAGGTTTAGGACTTTTAACATGGGGATTTTTAGCGATTAGCACCATCGATAATATCATCCGACCATTAGTGATTTGCGGAGCAAGCGAAACGCCTTTTCTATTAGTTTTATTTGGTGTGTTTGGTGGTCTCACAGCATTTGGTGAAATTGGTTTATTTTTAGGACCTGTCATTTTAGCGGTACTTTTAGCAGTTTGGCGCGAAAATATGACTGTTTCAGTTTAATCCCGAAATAGCTACACTATGCGCTATCTTTTATTCAAAATTTAAATTTAACAAAAGGAAAAATCATGTTTAAAAAATCGATGACGATTGCAGATTTCGACAGCGAATTACACCAAGCAATTCAAAATGAACACCAACGCCAAGAAGATCACATTGAATTGATTGCATCTGAAAACTACGCCAGTCCGCGTGTTTTGGAAGCACAAGGTACACAACTTACCAATAAATACGCCGAAGGGTATCCCAGTAAACGCTATTACGGTGGCTGCGAATTTGTCGATAAAGTTGAACAATTAGCGATTGACCGTGCAAAAGAATTATTCGGTGCGGATTATGCTAATGTACAACCACATTCAGGCTCACAAGCGAATATGGCGGTTTTCATGGCGTTGTTACAACCGCACGATACGATTTTAGGTTTAAGTTTAGCGGATGGTGGACATTTAACACATGGCGCAAAACCAAATTTTTCTGGCAAAATTTACAATGCGATTCAATACGGTCTAAATGCAGAAACCGGCGAAATTGATTATGAACAAGTTGAACGTCTTGCTGTGGAACACAAACCAAAAGTGATTGTCGCGGGTTTTTCTGCTTATTCACGCATTTGGGATTGGCAACGTTTCCGTGATATTGCCGACAAAGTGGGCGCGTATTTATTTGTTGATATGGCGCATGTTGCCGGTTTAATTGCGGCGGGGTTATATCCAAATCCCGTACCGATTGCTGACGTAGTGACTAGCACGACGCATAAATCATTGCGTGGTCCTCGCGGTGGCATTATTTTGTGCAAAAGCAATCCCGAACTCGAAAAGAAATTCGATTCCAACATTTTTCCTGGTATTCAAGGTGGTCCTTTGATGCACGTTATCGCGGCGAAAGCGGTCGCGTTCAAAGAAGCATTAGAACCCGAATTCAAAATTTATCAGCAACAAGTTATCGATAATGCCCGCGCAATGGCAAAAGTGTTTATCGCGCGTGGTTTCGATGTGGTTTCGGGTGGCACGGACGATCATTTAATGTTGGTTTCGTTAATTGCAAAAGGTATTACGGGCAAAGCAGCGGATGCTGCGTTAGGCAAAGCGCACATTACCGTAAATAAAAACGCTGTTCCGAATGACCCACAATCCCCCTTTGTAACTAGCGGTATTCGTGTTGGTACACCAGCTCCGACAACACGCGGTTTCAAAGAAGCCGAAGTCTCCGATGTGGCAAACTGGATGTGCGATGTAATGGAAAATATGGAAGATGAAGCCGTAATTACAGCCGTGCGAGAAAAAGTTTCTGC
Organism: uncultured Pseudomonadota bacterium; assembly: GCA_903876445.1. Lineage (GTDB taxonomy): Bacteria > Pseudomonadota > Gammaproteobacteria > Methylococcales > Methylomonadaceae > UBA10906. The sequence goes on from CAIQZX010000179.1 coordinate 4,413, forward strand.
ATTGTGTGCGCGTTTCCCGGTTTACAGCTAAGTGATACTCGAAAACTTTAGCCTTCCAATTTGGGTTTACGCTTACGGTTCACCTTCCGGAAAAGGTGAAATTCGCACATTACCCGAAGATTTTATTGTCGAAGAAACGTTAGCGTTTGAACCTTCCGGTAACGGCGAACACGTTTTTTTGCAGATTCAAAAAACGGGCGAAAATACCGAATATGTGGCGCGACAATTAGCGCGTTTTGCAAATGTTCGCCAGCGCGATATTGGTTTTGCTGGCATGAAAGACCGGCATGCTATCACAACGCAATGGTTTAGTGTTTGGTTACCAAAAGGTGATGAACCAAATTGGACGGAATTTGCCACAGAAAATATGATTGTTTTACACGTTACGCGCCACGCTCGAAAACTAAAACGAGGCGCGTTAGCGAATAACCGTTTTTCGTTAACGATTCGCAATTGGCAAGGTCACAAAACCAAAACCATTGAACAATTAACCGAAATTAAAAATCACGGCGTAGCCAATTATTATGGTTCGCAACGTTTTGGTCATGGCGGGCAAAATGTAGCGAAAGCGTTGGCGATGTTTCAAGGCACAAAAGTCGGACGTGAACAACGCAGTTTATATTTATCAGCGGCACGTTCATTTTTGTTCAATCACATTTTAGCGACCCGAATTGAACAAAACTCTTGGCAAACTGGCTTGAACGGTGATGTGTTTATGTTGGATGGTTCACGCAGTTGTTTTGCTTGCGAAATCATCGACGAGGATATTCGAAATCGTTTAACTCAAAACCTTTTACATGCAACCGGCGCGTTAGTTGGCAAAGGCGAAACGCGAGTGAGCGCATCGGCTTTTGAAATTGAACAAAAAATTATCGAAACTTATTCCGAATTAAAAACCGGATTAGTGGCATTTGGCGTAGAAAGCGACCGCCGCGCATTGCGTGTTAACGTCGCAAACCTGATATGGGAATTTAGTAATGAAAACACATTAAAATTGCATTTCAACTTGCCAGCTGGCAGTTATGCAACGGCTTTATTGCGTGAACTTATTTCACTTTAAAACTCACTTTCTTTTACAAAAATTATTGACAACATGAATAAAAAAATCTCTCGCGCTCTTGTTAGTGTTTCAGACAAAACTGGCATTGTTGAATTTTGCCGCACTTTAAATCAGCTTGGCATCGAAATTTTATCGACGGGCGGCACATTTAAAACGTTAACAGAAAACCATATTGCCGCTATTGAAGTATCAGATTACACGGGTTTTCCAGAAATGATGGACGGACGAGTTAAAACATTACATCCAAAAGTTCACGGCGGCATTTTAGGACGACGCGGCATTGATGATGATGTAATGTTAGAAAATGGTATTCATGCCATTGATATGGTCGTTGTTAATCTTTATCCATTTGAAGCCACAATTACAAAACCCGATTGTGATTTTGAAACCGCCATTGAAAACATTGATATTGGTGGACCAACAATGATTCGTGCTGCCGCGAAAAATCACGCGGATGTGGCAATTATTGTAAATCCAAATGATTACGCTGAAATTTTAACCGAACTTAATGAAACTCAAGGTACATTATCTCGCGCAACACGTTTCTCGTTAGCACTGAAAAGTTTCGAGCATACAGCACGTTATGACACCGCAATTGCGACTTATTTGAGTAGTTTAAATAAAACACAATTTCCAAAAACCTTGAATTTGCAATTTTATCAACAACAAACTTTGCGTTACGGTGAAAATCCACATCAAAAAGCGGCGTTTTACATTGAAAAAAATCCGACTATCGGCACAATTTCCAGTGCGAAACAATTGCAAGGTAAAGAATTATCTTACAACAACATCGCAGATGCCGATGCCGCTTTAGAATGCGTGAAAGATTTCACTAACACACCAACGTGTGTGATTGTTAAACACGCCAATCCATGTGGTGTTGCACAATCAGATAATCTTTTGACGGCTTATGAATTAGCTTATGCGACCGATCCAACTTCTGCATTTGGGGGAATTATTGCCTTTAATCATGAACTCGATGGTGAAACAGCAGAAGCTATTGTTAACCGTCAATTTGTCGAAGTGATTATTGCACCAAGTGTTAGCGAAGCCGCGCAAAAAGTATTGGCAACAAAACAAAATGTGCGTGTATTAGTAACAGGAGATTGGAAAGAATCTTGTTCATTGAATGGTTCAAAACCGAACGGATTTGATTACAAACGTGTTGCGGGTGGATTGTTGGTTCAAGATAGAGATACCGGAATTATTTTACCTAGCGAAATGAAAGTGGTTTCTAAGCGTTCACCATCAAAACAAGAATGGTCTGATTTGTTATTTGCTTGGAAAGTGGCGAAATTTGTGAAATCGAACGCCATTGTTTATTGCAAAAATGGACAGTTAATTGGTGTTGGTGCAGGACAAATGAGCCGCATTTATTCAGCAAAAATTGCCGGAATTAAAGCTAATGATGCGAATTTAGAAGTGATTGGTTCGGCAATGGCTTCGGATGCGTTTTTTCCATTCCGTGACGGGATTGATTCAGCAGCAGAAGCAGGCATTACGGCTGTAATTCAGCCTGGTGGTTCAATGCGTGATTCAGAAGTGATTGACGCGGCGGATGAATATGGAATTGCAATGTTATTCACTGGAATGCGTCATTTTAGACACTAAGTTATCTGTGCTGAAGCGTGGATTCAATGTTTTCATTTGAATCCACGCGACTTTTTGAAATTATCCTTTCACACGAGTAATTTTTAATACAATCGAAAGCTCTTTTAATCGTCGCATAATTTTGGCTAAATGCACGCGATTTTGAGCTGTTAAAATGATTGAATCCACACACACTCGCGCATCTTGATCTACTACAGTAACGTTTTCTATATTGGAATCTAATTCTGAAATCGTGGTGGCAACTGTCGCTAAAGAACCTCGTTGGTTTAAAATTTGTACTCGAATTTCAGTGGCAAAATCCCCTTTTGTCTCACTTTCCCATTCAACATCTAACCAGTTATTTTGTTTCTTTTTAACTAACGAATGGTTATGGCAATCATGTTGATGCACAACAATCCCTTTTCCAGGATTGAAAAAACCAATAATCGAATCGCCGGGAATTGGACGACAACATTTCGCTAACGTAACAACCATTCCTTCTGTGCCTTTAATCATCAATGGATTATTTTCACGTTTGCTACCATCATCGAGTTTGACATGGGTATGAACGTTATCTTGAGTAAGTTGTTTTGCTACCAAAAATGGCATTTTATTTCCTAAACCAATATCTTCTAGCAATTTTTTGAACGTTTTAATCCCCATTATTTTTAATAATGTTTTAATTTTTTCTTCGCTAATTTCGCTCAGATAGATATTCATCGCCAACAATTCATTTTCAAGTAAACGCTTACCTAAATTGAGAGCTTCTTCACCTTCAATATGTTTCAAACGATTCCGAATAGCAGTTCGCGCTCGAGCTGTTACAACATAATTAAGCCATAATGGATTTGGTCTCGCGTGTTCAGCCGTAATAATTTCGACCGTTACGCCACTTTCTAATTGCGTTTGTAAAGGAATCAGTTGCTTATCAATTCGTGCCGAAACACACGCATTTCCTAAATCGGTATGAACGGCATAAGCAAAATCAACAATTGTTGAGCCACGCGGTAATTTAATGATTGAGCCTTTCGGTGTGAAAACAAACACTTCTTGAGGAAATAAATCCACTTTCAAATTATCAATAAATTCCAGTGAATCCCCGGCACTTTTTTGGATTTCCAATAAATCTTTTAACCATTCATTGGCTAACGCTTGAAAATTACGACTTTTATCTGCGTCGGTTTTATATAGCCAATGCGCCGCAATCCCTGATTCTGACATTCGGTGCATTTTTTGTGTTCTAATTTGAACTTCAATCGGCACACCATAAGGACCAATTAAAACGGAATGTAATGACTGATAGCCATTTTCTTTCGGTAAGGCAATATAATCTTTAAACCGTCCGGGAATCGGTTTGTACAAGTTGTGCATCATACCTAAAAGGCGATAACACGCATCCACATCATCACAATAAATTCGAAACGCATAAACATCAAAAACATCCGCTAAAGGGATTTTTTTCTTCGCCATTTTTTTATAAATGCTATAGATATTTTTTTCACGTCCAATTACATCACAAGGAAAATCGGCGGCTTGCAAACGTGCTTTAATGGTACTTTCGATGTTATCAATCATTTTCCGGCGATTACCACGCGCCTTTTTAATAGCTCGATTTAATACCGCAAATCGCCATGGATACATCGCTTCAAAACTTAAACCTTCTAATTTATGGCGAATGGAATTCATGCCTAAACGATTCGCAATCGGCGCATAAATATCAAGTGTTTCACGCGCAATTCGTCGTTTTTTCGGCGGCAACATCACACCGAGCGTTTGCATGTTATGCAAACGGTCGGCAAGTTTCACAATAATTACCCGCAAATCTTTCGCCATCGCCAAAAACATTTTGCGAACATTTTCAGCTTGCGCTTCGGCGTGAGATTGATTTTCAATTTTTGATAATTTTGTGACACCATCAACTAATTCAGCCACTTCATTGTTAAATTTTGCGGCAAGTTGTTTTTTACTAATTCCCGTATCTTCAATGACATCATGCAAAATCGCGGCGGTAATTCCATCCGCATCCATTCGAATTTCAGCCAAACTAATCGCAACTGAAACAGGATGACAAATATAAGGTTCACCACTTTTGCGAAATTGTCCTTTATGTGCGAGTGCGCCAAATTCATAAGCTCGCAAACATTGCTCGACATGTTTCGCATCTAAATAACTTTCTAAGGTGCTAGACAAACGAGAGACTAGTTGTGATTCTAACAATTCGACGGGCAATATAATGTCAGTTTTAGATGCGATCATAAGCGTTTAAATGGAAAAATTAAAATAACGGATTGATAGGTTGTTGATGCTCGTGAATATCGCCAACCCGATGCAAGGCTAACACATTGGCTTCTGTCACATAACCACCTGCAATTTCACGCAATGCAACAACGGTGTCTTTGTTTTTACCACGTTTCACGAATTCCGTTGCGCCATGACTTAATTGGCGGGCGCGTGTACTTGCCAATAAAACTAATTTAAAACGGTTTTCGATGTTAGTTAAACAATCTTCAATTGTTACTCGTGCCATTTGTATCTCCTAAAATTTAAAGGTAAAAATTATTTTTTCAAAATTGTAACGGCTGGCAGTTCTTTTCCTTCCAGAAATTCTAAGAACGCGCCGCCACCTGTTGAGGTATAAGAAATTTGATCATTGATGCCATATTTATCAATTGCCGCAAGCGTATCACCACCGCCAGCAATCGAAAATGCGTCGCTACCAGCAATGGCGTAAGCCAATGTTTGAGTGCCGTGCGCGAATTGTTCAATTTCAAAAACACCAACTGGACCATTCCAAACGATGGTTTTTGCTGATTTTAAAATGTTTGCGTAATGCGCGGCAGTTTCAGGTCCAATATCCAAAATCATGTCATCGTCAGCAATATCAACAACGCTTTTAATTGTCGCTTCTGCCGTTTCCGAAAATTCTTTCGCACAAACTACGTCAGTTGGAATAGGAATATCAGAACCCGCTGCTTTGGCTTGCGCGATTAAACGTTTTGCTTCATCGATTAAATCCATTTCCACCAGCGATTTCCCCACTGAAAAACCCGCTGCGGCAATAAATGTATTTGCAATGCCACCACCAACAATCAATTGGTCTACTTTTTTAGAAAGTGATTCTAACACAGTTAATTTTGTTGAAACTTTTGAACCACCAACAATCGCAATCACTGGTTTTTCTGGCGTTTCCAAGGCTCTGCCGAGCGCGTCTAATTCACTTGCAAGCAAAGGACCTGCACAAGAAATCGGTGCAAATTTCGCAATTGCGTGTGTTGAAGCCTGAGCGCGATGCGCTGTGCCAAAAGCATCCATCACAAAAACATCGCATAACACCGCCATTTTTTTGCCGAGTTCGTCGTTATTTTTGCCTTCACCAACGTTAAAACGCACGTTTTCACACAATACGACCTCGCCTGCGTTAATTTCGATACCATCGAGCCAATCTTTTTCTAAGCGAACTGGTTTGTTTAATAACGCTGCCAAATGTTCTGCAACAGGCTGTAATGAGTATTCTGGATTGTATTCGCCTTCCGTTGGACGACCGATATGAGACATCAACATCACTGCTGCGCCTGCATTTAAAGCAAATTCAATCGTGGGTAAGCTCGCCTGAATTCGTGCGTCGCTTGTCACTTTTCCATTTTTAACTGGCACATTTAAGTCTTCACGAATTAAAACTCGTTTGCCCGCTAAATCTAAATCAACCATGCGTAAAATTGTCATTTTTATACTCCTTCTTTCCATTTAATTGAACAGCCAATGCTACTGAATTGCTCTTTTGGACCGAGACCTGTTTCTGCAACCAATTTCATTGCTTCAAATAAATCGCGTGGGGTATTGTCTGGCGTAATTTCACGGCGACTCGCATCTAAACGTCCGCGATATTGCAATTCCATTTTTGCATTAAATCCAAAAAAGTCTGGCGTACACACAGCATCATAGGCTTTTGCAACGTCTTGTGTTTCATCTAACAAATATGGAAAACTAAAATTCAATTCATCAGACAACTTCTTCATATTTTCAAATGAATCCTCTGGATAAGCGACAAAATTATTCGACATAATCGCCACACTGTTAATACCAAGTGTTTTAAGTTCAGCCGTATCACGCACAATACGTTCTTTTATGGCTTTCACATACGGGCAATGATTACAAATAAACATAACCAACAAGCCTTTTTCACCCATACAATCTTTTAGCGTCCATGTTTTGCCATCGACACCTGGCAATGAGAAATCAATAGGGAGTTTGCCAAAATCACAGGCAGGCGTTTCTAAAGTTACCATTTGTTGAAACCTCGTTTGTTTAAAAATAAAGGATTGGCACGATTATATATTTTATTAGTTACCATGTGTGAAATTGCGTAAGCGGTAACATAATTTCTCAATAGCTACTGTCAAATTTAACTTGCCGTGCGAAATTCCCCACCCAGAGCTGATAGGCTTGGGTGCCGATGGATAGCACTCCTTCCGCGAAGCGGCTTTTGATTTTCTTATTCATACTGTAAAGTTCCTATGCGCTTACATTGTTAGTCATCGAAAACCAGAGATTAACAATGTGTGAAAAAGCAAACCTATTTGCAATCTAAACCAATCATAGTTGGATTGTGCAACCAAATTTGAGGCGGCAGGTTCTGTCGTGACCGTAAAGCGTCCCCATCTTCTAAACGGGTCAAAGCTCGTGGAGATGCGAAAGGTGCTGATATTCTCAATTCGGGTCAGTCGAAGCCACCACTAGAACACGATAGCGTTTAATGGTTGGTATTTCACGAATTTAGTTCTGATGGAATCGGAAATAACAATTTAAACGCGGTACCATGTTTGAATTGACTTTGATGAGACTCAATTAAAATATGACCACCTGATTGATGTACCAGTCCACTCACCGCAGACAAACCTAATCCCGTTCCTTCACCTTGCGGTTTGGTCGTAAAAAATGGATCGAAAAGTCGTCTAATAATTTTGGGTTCAATGCCCGTACCGTTATCGGAAACGCTTAATTCAATAAAATCATCATCAATAATAGACGCACACGCCGCACAATAATTTCTGACATTTGCTACCCTTTTTAGCGAAAAAGTAATAACGCCACCGCGTTCTTTCATCGCATCTCGCGCATTAACCGCTAAATTCGTCAGAACTTGATGTAAATCAATGGCATCCATTTGAATGATGTCATCAATTTCCAATGATTGCTCTAATTTAATTCGACTGGTCAATGCTGGACGCAACATTGCCAACACTTCGGCAATCACTTGCGTTGTTGGCTGAACATCTATTTTTTCTTTTGGCGTATGCTGGCGGCAATAACTCATCATTTTTGCAATCAATTCAGTCGCTCGCTGACCGGCAAAAGCAATTTGCTTGGTATTTTTTTCGAGTTCGTTTTTTAAACTTTCATCCATCAAATCATCGCTGATAAACGAATTCATGTCGTTATAACCCAACATACACGCTAAAATGTTGTTGAAATCATGTGCAATACCAGAAGTTAATCGTCCGATACTTTCTAGTTTTTGCATGTGATTAACTTGAAGACTCAAAATTTCATTTTCATCACGCGAAAGATTGAGTTCCGTCTCGCGTTTTTCTTTTTCCGTAATATCTTGCCATTCCGCTACCGACCCAATCCGCATCCCTTGCGTATTTATCATTGGACTGGCTTTGATGTTAATAATATGACCGCCCATCGGCACATTTGTTTCAAGTGTGGAGGTGAGATTTTTAAGTAAATCGCGCTGATGACTCGGATTTTTATGAAATAAATCGATGTTTGACCCAATTATATTTGAAACATTAAATCCCTTTATTTCGTTTCGGATTGCGAATTCTAAAGCACTGAATAATCCAATTGCCGATGGATTTACATAAACGATTTTTCCATCGTTATCGGCAATAATTACGCCCGTACTGAGATTGTCTAAACCAACTTTAAATTGCAAAATTTCTTCATGTGCGCTGACTAGCGTTGCTTCACGTTTTTCTTTCTCGATATTTTCAATTTCCAGTTCTGCCGCGCGAGCTTCTTTTTCTATGCGCTCAATCATTCGTAATCGAAATAAATCAACAAATACTGAAACCTTACTACAAAGTATTTCCGGCAGTTCTAAACCGATAATGTAATCGACCGCGCCCAATTTATAACCATGAAGTTTCGCAAGATGTTCGACACGTTCAGCAGTCACGAAAATAATAGGCAAATGTTCAGAACAGGGTCGCTGTCTAATGATTTCTGCTGTTTCAAAACCATCCATTATTGGCATATTCACATCGAGTAGCACAACTGCAAAATCACGATTTAACAAGTGGCTTAACGCTTCTTTTCCAGAAGACGCTGTGACAACTGTTACATCCATATTTTTTAGCATCGAGGTTAATGCCACCATTTTAGCGGGATTATCATCGACAACTAAAATGGGAATATCGATAATATATTTGCTATCTTTATTTTCAGAAATAGATGTCATATTTTTCACCGAGAGAATAAAACCTGCATTAACAAAATAAGCTGTTCAAGATTTACAGGTTTACTTAAATAATCTGACGCGCCTGATTGAATCGACTTTTCACGATCACCAGGCATGGCTTTTGCGGTTAAGGAAACGATAGGCAGCGTTTTAAATCCGGGCAAAGTACGAATTTTTCGAGTCGTTTCGTAACCGTCCATTCCGGGCATCATGACATCCATTAAAATCAAATCGACCCCTTTCGTTTTTGTCAGCAAATTGATAGCAATAACACCGCTTTCTGCTGTTAATACTATGATTCCTTTGCGTTCCAATGCCGCTGTAAGTGCGAATAAGTTGCGTGGATCATCGTCAACAATCAACACGGTTTTACCACGCAAATTACAAGCAGATTCGGCTAATCCTTCCAACATTTCACGTTTTTCTTCAGGAAGATTAGTAATAACGCTGTGTAAAAATAACGACGTTTGATTAAGTAACTGAGAAGGCGCATCAACCGTTTTTATTAAATCTCTGATACCAGTAAGCTCGGCTAATGCGAGACGTTCCTCATCGGTAATTTCTTTACCAATGTAGATAATCAATGGCAATCCATCCATTGTTCTATCTTTCGTCATTGTTGAAACAAATTCAACAGCACTCATATCTGGCATTTTGACTTCAAGCACCAAGCAATCAAAGAATTTTTTACGCATCAATGCTAATCCCGCCTTGCCTGATGTCGCTACTTGAATGTTGACCCCATCAACATCTAACAAAGATTTAATTTTAGCCAGTTCATCTTTGTCAGCAATTACTAACAACAAATTTTTAACTGATTTATCAATCAATTTTAGCGTTTCTACGAAGAGATTATTCAGAGCCTCAGATGTAACGGGTTTAACGAGGCACTTAAATGCGCCTTCTTTAAGACCCCAAGCGACATTATCAACGCCGCTGATTACGTCTATTGGAATGTGACGTAATTCAACGTCTTGTTTAAATATGTTTAAAATGTTCCAACCACTCATATCAGGAAGATCAACATCGAGTGTAATGGCTACGGGTTTAAATTGTCGCGCTAAAACGATGGCATCCTTCCCTTGATTAGCAATTATACCTTTTAAGCCTTTTGCACGCGCGACACCTAAGAGTATTCTTGCAAACGACATATCATCTTCAATAATTAACAATGTGCGGTCACTCGACTGAATGATGTCGCGGTCATCCTCATTATTTTTTACACTCTGATCAACGCTACTTGAATGGGTTGGATAGTTTGAATGACTTGAATGATCAGCATTGCTTGTATGAACGACATGACTTAAAGCCACTGGTGCAACAGGACGTTCTGCCGGCATCTGCGGCACATCAATCGCGGCACGCGGATAATAATTTGATGTGGAATCTAATTCATCATAATTACTTTTTGGCACATACAACACGAACGTACTTCCGTCTGTGCTGCTCTGTTCTAATTTAAGCTCACCGCCCAATAATATGGCAATTTCACGACTGATTGATAATCCTAAGCCGGTACCACCAAATTTACGCGCTGTACTACCGTCGCCTTGTTGGAAGGCTTCAAAAATAATGCGTTGTTTATCTTTAGCAATACCAATTCCGGTATCTTCGACACTAAAGCTAAATACTTGCTTCGCACGATTAAGGTTTTGATTGTCTTCACTCCAGCCTTTATAAGCGATAGATACATCAACCGTAACACTGCCTTTTTCTGTGAATTTAAAGGCGTTTGAAAGCAAGTTTTTCAAAACTTGTAGTAGTCGTTTTTCATCCGTTACGATGTTTATAGGTAAATCACGGCTAAAACTCACATGAAAACCGAGTCCTTTTCTTTGCGCGAGATGACGAAAAGTGCGTTCAACCTGTTCCGCTATCGTATCAAATGGAACGGTTGCCATTTCTAAAGAAACAGTCCCAGATTCAATTTTAGACAAATCAAGAATTTCGTTAATGAGCGATAACAAATCTTCGCCTGCGCCACGAATCGTTTTCGCAAATTCGATTTCTTGATTATCAAGATGTCCTTGTGGATTTTCTGCTAGTTGTTGCGCGAGAATTAACAAACTATTCAACGGAGTCCGTAATTCATGCGACATATTAGATAAGAATTCGGATTTATATTTTGATGTGAGTGAAAGTTGCGCGGCTTTTTCTTCGACAGCGGTTTTTGCTTGTTCAATTTCACGGCTTTTCATTTCAACTGTCACTTTTTGCTCTTCGAGTAATCGCGCTTTGATTTCCAACTCTTCGTTGGTTTGGCGCAATTCTTCTTGTTGACCTTGTAATTCTTCTGCAAGTGATTGAGATTGTTTTAACAAATCCTCAGTTCGAGTATTTACTTCAACGGTGTTAATAACTACACCGATTGATTCGGCGAGCTGATCAAGAAATGCTTGATGAATAACGGAATAACGTTCAAACGATGCTAATTCGATAACGGCTTTAACTTTTCCTTCAAATAAAACGGGCAATACGACGATATTTAACGGTGTCGCTTCACCTAACCCCGAAGTGATTTGAACATAATCATCAGGAACATTAGTTAATAAAATGCGTTGTTTTTCGTAGGCGCATTGTCCAACTAAACCTTCACCAATTTTCCATTCGGTGCTGAGATTTTTGCGTTCTTTGTAAGCGTAAGCGGCAATCATGTGAAGTCGCGCGACACTGTCTTGTGATTCAATAATGATATAGAACACACCATGATGAGCGTTCACAAGCGGCGCAAGTTCAGATAGCACCGATTTTGATACCGTAACTAAATCGCGTTGACCTTGTAATACACGAGTGAATTTAGTGAGGTTTGTTTTCAGCCAATCTTGTTCCGCATTTTGGCGCGTAGTTTCACGCAAATTACGAATCATCTCGTTTACATTGTCTTTCAGTTCTGATACTTCGCCACGAGCCTCAACCGAAACAGAGCGACTTAAATCGCCTTTTGTCACGGCTGTTGCTACCGCCGCAATAGCGCGTACTTGGGAGGTTAAATTCGCGGCGAGTTGATTTACGTTATCCGTTAAATCTAACCACGTTCCTGACGCGCCGGGGACGTTTGCTTGTCCGCCTAAACGCCCTTCAACCCCTACTTCCCTCGCCACGGTAGTGACTTGATCAGCAAACAAACCGAGCGTTTCCGTCATTCCGTTGATGGTGTAAGCAAGTTCTGCGATTTCGCCTTTAGCTTCTAAAGTTAAGCGTTGTTTCAAATCCCCGTTCGCTACCGCCGTCACAACTTTAGCGATACCTCGCACTTGGTTGGTCAAATTGGAAGCCATCATATTTACGTTGTCGGTCAAATCTTTCCATGTTCCCGACGCGCCGCGCACTTGCGCTTGACCACCTAATTTTCCGTCCGTTCCCACTTCTCGCGCTACCCGTGTTACCTCTGCCGCAAAACCATTGAGCTGATCCACCATCGTATTTACGGTGTTTTTCAATTCTAAAATTTCGCCTTTAACATCAACGGTAACTTTTTTACCCAAATCACCGTTCGCCACCGCTGTCGTTACTAACGCGATATTTCGTACTTGCGAGGTTAAATTAGATGCCAACATATTCACCGATTCGGTTAAATCTTTCCACGTTCCCGAAACGCCGGTGACATACGCTTGACTACCTAAACGTCCTTCCATACCTACTTCACGCGCCACCCTTGTTACTTCTGAAGCGAACGCGCGGAGCTGATCTACCATGGTGTTAATGGTTTCTTTAAGTTGTAAGAATTCCCCACGAACATCGACCGTAATTTTGCGTGACAAATCCCCGTTCGCCACCGCTACCGTTACTTCTGCGATATTCCGAACTTGTCCTGTTAGGTTTGATGCCATAAGATTTACGTTGTCGGTCAGTTCTTTCCACGTTCCACCTACGCCCGAAACGTCAGCTTGTCCGCCGAGTTTTCCTTCTGAACCTACCTCACGCGCCACCCTTGTTACTTCCGATGCAAACGTCGCGAGCTGATCAACCATAGTGTTGATGGTTTCTTTGAGTTGTAAAATTTCGCCTTGCGCTTCAACCGTGATTTTTTTGCCCAAATCACCACTCGCCACAGCGGTGGTCACTTGCGCGATATTTCGCACCTGACCGGTTAAATTTGCCGCCATCGAATTTACGCTATTCGTTAAATCCTTCCACGTTCCCGCGACACCCGGTACAGCCGCTTGACCACCTAAAATTCCTTCTGTTCCTACTTCTCGCGCCACCCGCGTTACTTCAGATGCGAACGTTGAAAGCTGATCAACCATTATGTTGATCGTATTTTTCAACTCCAACATTTCGCCTTTAACTTCTATAGTGATTTGTTTGCTCAAATCCCCCTTCGCTACTGCCGTTGTAACTTGTGCGATGCTTCGAACTTGAACCGTAAGATTCGCCGCAAGCGTGTTCACGTTATCGGTTAATTCTTTCCAAGTTCCTTCCACGCCTGGCACATTTCCTTGCCCGCCAAGTTTTCCTTCCGAACCTACTTCCCGTGCCACCCGTGTCACCTCCGATGCAAATATCGAAAGTTGATCTACCATAGTGTTAATGGTTTCTTTTAACTCTAAAATTTCACCTTGTGCGTCAACAATAATTTTTTTACTTAAATCACCTTGCGCTACAGCGGTAGTTACTTGGGCGATATTTCGCACTTGACCGGTTAAGTTTGCCGCCATTGAATTTACGCTGTCGGTCAAGTCACGCCAAGTTCCCGTTGCACCGGGTACAACTGCTTGTCCGCCAAGTTTTCCTTCTGAACCTACTTCCCGCGCAACCCTTGTTACTTCTGAAGCAAATGTTCCTAAGCGATCAACGGTGGTATTAACTAAATTTGCATATTTAGCGAATTGCCCTTCGAGTTTTCGACCACCTACTTCTGTTGCCACACGCTGCGATAAATCACCGATTGAAATTGCACCGACTACACGCACAACTTCATCCATCGGCGCAAGTAAATCATCAATCAAACGATTCATCGCATCCGATTGAGCCATCCATGCACCCTGAAGATTCGTAGTCGTAAATCGAGAATCGATTTTTCCTTCTTTGCCAACTTGATGTGAAATGCGCTCAAAATCACGAGTATTGCGCTCATTCATATCCATGATTTGATTTACCATATCAGCAACTTTGCCAGATAAACCAACTAAATCATTTGGCATTCGCATCGAAAAGTCGCCGCGATGAAGTGCGGTTAGCACTACCAGTAAACTTTTTTGGTCTAGCATTTCATCGGTATTATTATGTGTTGCAGTCATGGTTTTTTGGCTCCAAAGGCTATGAAATAAGTGTTATCAGCGAAAATAATAGGAATTTAGCGCAAGATTCAGGGCGAAATTAAAAAAGTGTCGCCCCAAAAATTTTTTTTGTTTTAAACCACCGCATTCAACGCATGAACGGATAAACTTCCACGTCCGTCTTCGGTAATTTCGTCATCGCTGATTTTGAAATTATCCACTTTCATTGTGAGATATTTGTCGAAATAGGCTTTTAAATCTTTTTCAATAGATTTGTCGTAATCAGGTTTGACGATATGCGTCGTTCCCCATTTCGTGTGAACCACTTTGCCATCAATCACTACGACTTCGCCATCTTTGAAAACATAATCCGGTTTTTCAAACATTTTTTGACGGTCAACATCATCGGTATAAACCGTAATATCCGCCCAATTTCCTGCACTCAAACCACCACGATTTTGCAAACCAATCAATTTTGCTGCGCCCGCTCGCGTCATAATCGCAATTTCTTGCAACGTGTATTCACGTTCAATCGAGGCTAATGTTGTCATTTTTTGCGCTTCGGGATGAATCGTAGACAACACGTCATTTCTAAACGTTCTATCCATTAACAACCGAATCAAATGCGGATAACTGGTAAATGGCGCACCGTTCGGATGGTCAGTCGTTAAGAAAATTCGCCACGGATCATCAACGAGCAAAAACGTTTCCAACCCAATCGCCCACTGCAACGCATTCACAAAATTTTGGTCTTTGTATTTGAACGGCACCACGCCACAACCCGCGTCGCATTCAATATCCATCGTTACCCATTTTTGTGGGCTGGCGAATTTATTGTTAGCGTGTTGACGCATATTGTCGCCCGATGCCGTCACGGTTTGACCGAACAAAATTTGCCCCACGTCAATAGTGATATTTTTATTTTTATTCACCGCTTCGGCAACTCGCGCTGCGCCTGACGAAAACTTAAAATCGCCTTCCGTTCCGTAACTGTGGAATTGAATATGCGTTAAGTGCATCGGCAAACCGCCAATGCCTTGAATGGTATCAAGCGTGGTTTCGATATTTCCTGGAACACCCAAATTACAACCGTGAACGTGTAACGGATGTGAAACACCAATTTCTTTCACCGCTGTTGCTAAAACTTGCAAAATTTGACGCGGTGTCACGCCGTAATGCGAATTTTGTTCGTCCAAATCGAGTTTGCGTTGATTGAATTTAAACGCATTGATGCCGCCAGGATTCACGACTTTTACGCCAATCGCTTTTGCGGCATTCATTGTCCAGGCAACGTAATCGTTAATCGCTTTTTGGTCTTTTTTTGCCGTCAGCATTCGCAACAGAAAATCGTCACTGCCCAACATGACATAACCGCCTTTGTCCAAAATAGGAATATCGCCCATTTCCATGTGTGCTTGGCGTGCATTTATTGGTAACAAAGCAGGTTCAAAACCAGCGGTATAGCCCATTTCAGCGTAACGATAACCCGTAATAAACGTACTTGGTGCCGCGTGTCCACAACCTGAACGACAAATGTGTGTATGTGCAACAGGATCGTTGCGGTGGTCTTCGGGTAAAAGTGTGCGAGCGATATTGCCTTTGCCGCCGCCGATGTGTGTGTGCATATCGATTGCACCGGACATCACGACTTTGCCTTTTAAATCGTATTCTTTATCGACTTGAAATTCACCAATCGGTTTATCGATGATTTTGCCACTTTGAACGTAAATATCTTGTTTAATACCATCAACACCGCTTGCTGGGTCGTAGACAGTGCCACCTGTTAATCTGATTAACATACTGATTCCTCGCGTAAAACTTGCTCAATCGCGTTTAAAACTTCTGCTGTACTCGGCAAACCCGAATCGCGTAATTTTTTTAACCGAATTGCTACCACATTGTCTAAACGGTAAGCGTGTCCAGTATGGTCAATACCCGGTGTTCCAACAGGAATAAACACGTCGGGTTCTTTTTCAAATGTCATCCCTGAACGCGCCACCACAATGGTTGGCAAACTGGTTTTTGGTGGCTTCGCGCCGGCGTTAAATGAATTCACCCAAATCAGCGCATCGGCTTCACCGTTGTTTAAAAGTTCGTTTGTTTCAAATAAAAACGGATCGTATTCGGGATAACCTTTTGCAAAACTGACTCGCGCTGCATAACCCGAAGTCCAACCACAAACTTGATTTGCGGTTTGGTCGCCTTCTTTTCCGCCTAATGGAAAACCTGAACAGCGTGTGGTTTCATTTAAATTTTTAATCATTTCGGAAATTGTTTGCACAGTCAATTCAGCGTGCGAATAATTCAATGAGCCTGCTGCCCAAGTAATGACACCGTATTTAGCATTTTTTAACTTTTCAGCAATTTCTTTCAAATTAGCAACCGGAATTCCGGCTACATTTTCAGCTTGTATTGGCTGACCCTTCACTAATGCGCGTAAAACTGTAACAACTTCGGGTAAATTTTCATTTGCACATTCAAAAATTTGCGCGGTTTTACCATTTGGTGACGTTGACGCAACGCCCGATGGTTTTGTGCCTAAATAAATAATGTCTCGGTTACTGGTGTTTTCTAAAAACATCGCTTCATTCCACAAATATTTTTCAAAAAAACGGGGCGCGAAACCTTCTAAATCTGTGCCAATAATTAACAATACATCGCAACGATTTTTGACTTCGGCGAGTGTGGTGTTCATCCAGCCCGAATCTTGTAACGCTAAAATGTTTTTACGAGCATTGTTGAAATTCGCGTTATCTACAACTGCGCCAACTCTATCCGCTAATGCTAATAAACCGCGCATTCCATTCACATCTGTCGCACAACCGCCGATTAAAGGAAAATTCGTATTTTTCAGCAAACTAGCCGCGTGTGAAATCGCTTCGTTTAATCCCACTTCTTTGCCGTTAATTCGTGCTTTCGTTTCGGTAATTTCGTGTTCAAACGCTGGCATATTTATCGCGCAACCATTTTCGATAACGCTAATTTTTAAACCATCAACTTTAATTGTTAAATCATCCGTACCAACACCACAAAACGGACTGGGAACTTCAAAAAATTCACTCATCAAAACTGCCCTCTAGTCTTTTTTAATGTATTTAAAACGTGGATCTTCGGGTGTGCCTTCAAAAATGCCATCCGATTCTGTTGCTGCATCCCACATGACAACATCTTCAATTTTCTTCGCTAACGCAAAATCTTTTTCAGTTACGCCTTTTGCGGCGTGTGTGACTAATTTCACAATTACAAACGCATAAGATACGTTTAAATCTGGATGATGCCACGCTTTTTCGGCTAAATGCCCAATCGTATTAACGACCATTAACGTCGATTTCCAGCCGCTGGTTTTAATTTTTCGGCGAATCCAGCCATTTTCATAATTCCAATTTGGCAATTCCGCTTCTAAGCGCGTTTGAATTTCAGATTCACTTAACGCGGGGTGGTGGGTTGTTTCTTCTACCATAAATTTCTCCACATTATTTTTGTGAGTGCATTTCATGCTTGCTTTTCGTAAATTTAAAACCGCTTTTATCCCCGACAAATACAAACAAAAGGGAATTCTACACACTGAAACTAAAAATCGAAAGCAGCTTTCATCAGAAAGAGTGCTATCCCACTCTATCGAAATCAGAGATTCTGGATGCAAAATTTCGCACTGTAAGTTAAATCACAGTAAGTTAAAAACTTTAAATGATTTAAAATCATTTTTTACCACTCAATTAGATAAAAAAACCGTCATGACTTTAAATTGGCAAACCCAACTTAGCCACGCATTTACTGATGTTCAAACTTTATGCTTATATTTGAACCTTTCAATTGATAATTTAAATCTATCAACAGAGTCAATAAAAAAGTTTCCGTTGCTTGTTCCGTTGGCGTTTGCCGAACGAATTGAAAAAGGAAATCCGTCTGATCCTTTATTACGTCAAATTTTACCGATTGCTGACGAATTAAAAAATTACACTGGATTTAGCGATGATCCTGTTGGTGATTTAAATTCGGTAAAACAAACGGGGTTGCTGCATAAATACCACGGACGAGTTTTGCTGATTAACACGGGTGCTTGC
Source organism: uncultured Pseudomonadota bacterium (assembly GCA_903876445.1). Classification (GTDB taxonomy): domain Bacteria; phylum Pseudomonadota; class Gammaproteobacteria; order Methylococcales; family Methylomonadaceae; genus UBA10906. Next base: position 22,812 of record CAIQZX010000179.1, read on the forward strand.
GCGATTCATTGCCGTTACTGTTTTCGGCGCAATTTTCCTTATGCGGATTTACAGCTTAATAAACAACAAGAAAATGACGTGCTTCAAACTATTCAAAACGATGAAAGCATTCAAGAGGTAATTTTAAGCGGCGGTGATCCGCTGATTTTGAATGATGCACGTTTAGCCCGATTATTTGCAGGATTAGAAGCAATTCCAACATTGAAACGAATTCGAATTCATACTCGATTACCAATTGTGTTACCGGATAGAATAACGGATGAGTTTTTGATGTTAGTAAAAAATAGCACAAAAAAAATCGTTATCGTGGTGCATTGTAATCATGCGAATGAAATTGATGATTACGTTGCGTTAGCGTGCGAACGATTAAAATCGGCGGGTGTTACTTTACTAAACCAATCGGTATTACTTTTTGGTGTAAATGATAATCTGGAAGCCTTATCTGATTTGAGCAAACGATTATTTGAGATTGACGTGCTACCTTATTATTTACATTTTTTGGATAAAGCAAATGGTACGGGGCATTTTCAAGTTTCAAAAGAAGAGGCGTTAGCACTATTGACTGCCTTACAGAATCGGTTATCAGGTTATTTAGTACCTAAATTAGTAACAGAACAAGCCGGAGAATTGGCGAAACAACTTGTTTTTTAGCGATCTTAATCGACATATTTGAATAACAAAATGATGTTTATTATAAAAAAATTTTCTCCGTGTCGGCAAAACCGTGCTGTAATAATCCTGTCATTTTAAATTCTCATAATAATTCCAAATAAAACTTTTACTTTTTATATTCGAGACTTAACCATGAAAAACATTTTCAAAAACAAACTGTTAATCGCTGCTATGGGTTTATCAGCAAGTTTAGTCAGCGTAAGTGCAAACGCTGTACAGACGGTTGATGCAACTATTCCTACTTACGAAAAAGCAAGCGGTGTGGCAGGAAATTTGTCTAGCGTAGGTTCTGATACCTTGGCAAATTTAATGACTCTATGGGCGGAAGAATTTAATCGCGTTTATCCAAACGTTAACATTCAAATCCAAGCAGCGGGTTCTTCAACTGCGCCACCAGCCTTAACAGAAGGCACGTCAAATTTAGGACCAATGAGTCGTGAAATGAAAGACGACGAATTAGAAGCCTTTGAAAGTAAATATGGTTACAAACCTACCGCAATTCCTGTTGCTGTCGATGCTTTGGCGGTGATGGTTAATAAAGACAACCCAATTAAAGGTTTAACAATTGAACAAGTTGATGCCATTTTTTCTAGCACATTGAAATGTGGCGGCGCACAAGAAATTACTAATTGGGGTGAAGCCGGCGTTGCCGCTTGGGCAGCAAAACCGATTCAATTATATGGTCGTAACTCGGTTTCAGGTACTTACGGTTATTTCAAAGATCACGCACTTTGCAAAGGCGATTTTAAAAGTAACGTAAACGAACAACCTGGTTCTGCGTCAGTAGTTCAATCGGTAACATCATCGGTGAACGGCATTGGTTACTCAGGCATGGGTTATACAACGTCTGGCGTAAAAATGGTTCCGTTGGCAAAAAAAGGTTCAACAACTTTTGTCGAAGCTACACCAGCTAATGCAGTTAATGGTACTTATCCTTTGACACGTTATTTGTATGTTTATGTAAACAAAAAACCAAATCAACCTTTAGCTCCATTAGAAAATGAATTCATGAAAATGGTTCTTTCTAAAACCGGTCAACAAGTTGTCATCAAAGATGGTTATATTCCATTGCCTGCAAAAGTTGTAGAAAAAGTTTTAACTACCTTAAAGTAGTAAATTAAGGCGCAACACTCGAAGGCGTGAGGAGCGACGAATTTTATAATTCGCCTGCACCTTGCGCCTTTTAACTTGAACCTTCTTTAATTCAAAAGAATTTATGTCTGAACTAAACAATTCGAAGTCGCAATCATCGCTCAATACAGCGACTACTTCGCATCACGAAAAATGGCGATTACTTAAAGATGCAATTATGCGTCGCGCCGTCACGGTGGGCGGGTTAAGTATCATTTTTGCGATTGTAGTCATTTTCTTTTATTTGCTCTACGTCGTGTATCCGATTTTTTTATCGGCGAGTGCAGAATCTGTTGCTCAATACCCCATTCCAGAAGAAAGCGCGGGGAAAACACTGTTTTTGAATATCGAAGAGCAAAATGAAATTGCTGCTCGCTTTACAGATACAGGACAGGTTATTTTCTTCGAAGCAAAAACAGGAAAAACACTCGTTCAAAAAACGGTTGCATTACCTGAAGGAGCAACGATTACCAGTGTTGCTTTAGCCAGTCCCGTCAGCGAAGGAGCCGTGATTTACGGTTTATCAAACGGACAAGCCGTTATCGTAAAACAGCAATTCAAGGTTAGTTTTAATGGTAATAAACGTGAAATTATCGCATCAATCAAATATCCACTTGGCGAAACGCCTTTAGTTATTGATGATACAGGTGCCGCATTAGAAAAAATTGCTTTCAAAGTCGCTGACGGTGCTGCAACAATTGTGGCGAAAACAGCAAACAAAATTCGTTTAACCAGCATTGAGAAAGAACAATCTTTGTTTTCTGATGAAGCGAGTTTAACTCGCACCGATTCATTTTTAGATATGCCGGGTGGCAATATCACTGATATTTTAGTTGATAAAGAAGACCGGAATTTATTTTTAGTTAGTGATGACGGTAGTTTAAGTTTTATCGACATTAGCAAAAAATCGGCTCCCGAAATTAAACAACATTTAAACGTGGTTGAAGCCGGTCAAAAAATTACCAGTTTGACATTTTTAAATGGTGACTTATCAATCATGATTGGTGATTCAAGCGGTTTAGTGGCTCAATGGAGTTTAGTTAAAGACGCGCTAAACAAACCGGCATTTCAACGAATTCGTGCTTTCAAGGTATCCGATAAAGCAGTAATTGCGATTAACGCGGAACAGCGACGTAAAGGTTTTGTGACCGTTGATGCTGATGGAAAAATGGGTATTTATCATTCAACAGCAGAACGTGAGTTAATTAAAGAAAAAATTAGCACTGCTGCACCACTAGCGACAATTTTATCGCCTCGCGCTAACGCACTTTTGTTTGAAAATGCAGATGGAAAAATTCATTTTTGGAAAGTAGATAACGAACATCCTGAAGTATCGATTAAATCAATGTGGCAAAAAGTATGGTACGAAAGCTATCCCAAACCGGCTTATATTTGGCAATCTTCTTCAGCAAGTAATGATTTTGAACCCAAGTACAGCTTGACACCTTTAGTTTTTGGAACATTGAAAGCCGCTTTTTATGCGATGTTAGTTGCCGTTCCTTTATCATTGATGGGAGCGATTTATACCGCGTATTTTATGGCACCACAAATGCGAATTTACGTTAAACCTGCGATTGAAATTATGGGTGCGTTACCGACAGTAATTTTAGGATTTTTGGCCGGCTTATGGCTTGCGCCATTTATTGAAGAGCATTTAGCGGGATTGTTTGCAATGCTTATGATTATGCCGGTTGGCGTGATGTTATTTGCATTTAGTTTGCAATTTTTACCTGAAAATGTGCGTCAAAAAATTCCTGATGGCTGGGATGCGGCAATGCTGATCCCGGTAATTTTAGTCACCGGTTGGTTTGCATTCTCGATTAGTGTCCCATTAGAAACGGCGATGTTTGGTGGAACCTTACGCGACTGGTTTAAAAATGAATTAGGCATTGGTTACGATCAACGAAATGCTTTAGTTGTTGGGATTGCAATGGGATTTGCTGTCGTACCAACCATTTTCTCAATCGCAGAAGATGCTATTTTCAGTGTGCCGAAACATTTAACAACAGGTTCATTAGCATTAGGCGCAACACCTTGGCAAACGATGGCACGAGTGGTTTTATTGACGGCCAGCCCAGGTATTTTCTCTGCCATGATGATTGGTTTTGGTCGTGCAGTCGGTGAAACGATGATTGTACTTATGGCAACAGGAAATACGCCCGTGATGGATTTGAGTGTTTTCCAAGGTTTGCGGACATTAGCGGCGAATATCGCAGTTGAAATGCCAGAATCTGAAGTTGATAGTACACATTATCGCGTATTATTTTTAGCGGCATTGGTGCTATTTTTGTTCACATTTGTGTTCAATACGTTGGCTGAAGTAGTACGTCAACGATTACGCGAAAAATATAGCTCGTTATAGAAGGTGAACGAAATGATGAAAACTTGGTTTAAAAGCGGTAGTCCGTGGATTTGGTTAAATGCCGCCGCAGTGAGTACCTGTTTAATAATGGTAGTTGGTGTTCTAGGCTTAATTGTCGCACGAGGAGTTGGTCATTTTTGGGCATCCCCAATTGTGTCAATGAGTTATCAAGAAGACGATGGTCAAATTAAAACCATTATCGGTGAACACGTTGATACAACGGTTACACCAGCGGCGATGGCGAAATCGACCGGCTTTAAAATGGCAGCCAATGAAGATGTTTTGATTCAGTATTTAATTAAAACCGGGAATCGTGATTTAACCGGTTCAGATTTTCGCTGGATTCAAGAACGCAACGTCAAATCACAAGCAGAACCCGCTGATTTGATTGTTGTCGAACGTCGTGAATGGGGTAATTTTTACGGAAAACTGACGGCCGTTAAAGAAAATGACAAAGTCATTGCCGAAGGTGAAAAAGCATGGGATGTTTTGCAAGATCGTCTAAAAATAGCGTTGGATTTGCATGAACAAATTGCCCATTTAGAGAAAAAAGAAATCGGTGCAATAAACTATGCGTTAGAACAATTACGTTTAGAACAACGTGGCTTGGAACTTAAAAATAAGTGGTCGGCTGAAACGGCAACAGAATTTGCAAACAGAAAAGCCGCTTATGATGTTAATTACAAAAAATATCAAACTGAACTGGCTGATTTGTATCAAAAAGTTCGCCGTGATAGTTTGATTGCCACAACAGAAAGTGGTGACGAACTCGCTATTCCATTATCAAAAGTCGTCGATATTTTTCAACCCAATAAAATGGGATTGTTTGCAAAAGTTGGACACTATGTTGAAAAGTTGAGCGAATTTTTAAGTGAAGACCCACGCGAAGCGAATACGGAAGGCGGTATTTTTCCTGCCATTTTCGGCACAATTATGATGGTAATCATGATGTCAATTATCGTGACACCATTTGGTGTGATTGCGGCAGTTTATTTGCGCGAATATGCTAAACAAGGTTTCACAACCCGTTTAATTCGGATTGCGGTAAATAATTTGGCAGGTGTTCCATCGATTGTTTATGGCGTGTTTGGTTTAGGCTTTTTCGTTTATATTTTAGGTGGTAGCATTGATTCAATCTTTTTCCCTGAAGCCGCCCCCGCGCCAGTTTATGGCACACCAGGTTTGCTTTGGGCTTCGATTACACTTGCACTTTTGACCTTGCCGGTTGTGATTGTTTCGACAGAAGAAGGTTTAGCGCGTGTGCCAAAAGCGATTCGTGAAGGCAGTTTAGCGTTAGGCGCGACAAAAATTGAAACGCTTTGGAAAACCGTTTTGCCAATGGCAAGTCCTGCAATGATGACGGGTTTGATTTTAGCTGTTGCTAGAGCGGCTGGGGAAGTAGCTCCTTTAATGTTAGTCGGCGTGGTAAAACTTGCTCCAACATTACCGCTCGATGGCAATTACCCCTTTTTGCATTTAGACCGTAAATTTATGCACTTGGGTTTTCATATTTACGATGTTGGTTTTCAAAGTCCAAACGTTGAAGCCGCTCGTCCATTAGTTTACGCGACCTCATTATTATTAGTCTTGGTTATTATTGGCTTGAATTTAGCGGCTATTCTTATTCGTAATCACTTGCGCGAAAAATACCGCGCGTTAGAAGGTTAAAATTATGTCAACATCAGAAACACGCTCGCACAGTTTTGACGCGAGTTCTATTTTACGCAGTACCCACGATCATAACGTGCCAGTTGAACCGTGTTTGAGAGTTGAAAATCTCAATTTGTATTACGGCAAAAAACAAGCCTTGTTTGGCATTAACATGGAAATGCCGAAGAAAAAAGTGACGGCTTTTATTGGTCCGTCAGGTTGTGGTAAATCAACGTTATTACGCTGCATTAACCGAATGAATGATTTAGTCGATAATGTTACGATTGACGGGAAAATTTTATTACATGATGATAACATTTTCGATAAATCCGTGAATGTTGCTGCCTTACGTCGGCGTGTTGGAATGGTATTTCAAAAGCCAAATCCGTTTCCAAAATCGATTTTTGAAAACGTGACGTATGGATTGCGAATTCAAGGCATTAACGACAAACGTGTTTTAGAAGAAACGGTTGAAAACTCGTTACGCGGTGCGGCATTGTGGGATGAAGTAAAAGATCGTCTCAACGATAACGCCCTCGGTTTATCCGGTGGTCAACAACAACGCTTAGTGATTGCTCGCGCTATTGCAATTTCACCGGAAGTCTTGTTGCTCGACGAACCGGCTTCAGCGTTAGACCCTATTTCGACCTTAAAAATCGAAGAGTTAATTAACGAACTCAAAGAAAAATTTACCATTGTTATCGTTACGCATAATATGCAACAAGCGGCACGAGTTTCAGACTACACGGCATTTATGTATATGGGGGAATTGATTGAGATTGGCGCAACTAGCCAACTTTTTACAAAACCATCAAAAAAACAAACCGAAGACTACATTACTGGTCGTTACGGCTAAAAATCAGGAGAGACATTTATGGATAATTTCCATTCGGAACATCACATTTCAAGCCGATTCGATAAAGACTTGGAATCTATTCACACAAAAATCATCGCAATGGGTGGTTTAGTTGAACAACAACTTTCGCTTGCCATTAAAGCCTTTACAACGTGCAATATTGAAATGGCGGAACAAGTGTTAAGGCAAGACAATTTAATTGATGAATATGAATCAATTATTGATACTGAATGTGTGAATACAATTGCTTTGCGTCAACCTACAGGCTCAGATTTAAGTTTGTTAATCGACATCATTAAAGTTACAAGTGAATTGGAAGGTATTGCTGCAAAAGCCGAAGGCATTGCCGATATTACGATTCAATTGAATCAGGCTAGACCTGTATAAATCGAGGGTTGTAAAAATGGACAACAGTAAAATAGCACATCACATTTCAGAAAACTTCAACAAAGAGTTAGAAGATATTCGTAACAAAGTCTTAGCGATGGGCGGTTTAGTTGAAGAGCAAATCGAGTTAGCCATTAAAGCCCTAACAACCGGCGATATGGAGCTTGCAGAATCTGTCATTAAACAAGACAATGATGTTGATTATTTTGAAATGGAAATTGATGCAGAATGCACACAAATTATTGCATTGCGTCAACCCGCTGCATTTGATTTGCGTTTATTACTGACAGTTTTACGAATTATTAACGAATTAGAAAGAATTGGTGATTTAGCGGAACGCATTGCAAAAATGGCAATTTATCTTTCGAGTAAAGAAGGTAAATCCGACCATTATTTGGAATTGCAACACATGGCGGGTTTAGTTAAAGAAATGCTAAACGGTGCGTTAGATAGTTTTGCCCGAATGTCAGTCGATGATATTACTGAAATTACCGGCAGCGACGCACAAGTTGATTACGAATACGCGAGCATTATTCGTCAGTTGATTACGCAGATGATGGAAGACCCGCGCAATATCACTCGCTCAATGGATATGTTGTGGACAGTTCGGGCGTTAGAACGTATCGGCGATCATTCTCGTTACATTTGTGAACATTTGATTTACATGGTTAAAGGCGAAGATGTCCGCCATTTAACGCAAGCAGAACTCGAAGAAAAAATGAAAAGCTAAATACTTTTCTTTTGAACGAAAAAAGGCGCGAAATTTGCGCCTTTTTTGTGAGAATTATTTTTTGTCGAAATAATAATAACCGCCGAATTTACCTTTTAAAATCATTTTAGTTTCGCTTTTTTCCACTAAGGAAAAGAAATCAAGGCGACTACTTCCAACTTGAGAAACTTTTAATTTCCCTTCTTCAACTTCGTAATTTACGGGCGGTTGATCGTAGTATTTACCTTCGCGCGGAATATGCAGAATGGTTAATTTACCGTCTTTGAAAATCCAAGTATCTTCACGCGGAAGAGCTTCTTCTTTTTCGCTAGCCGTGTTTTTAGTCGATTGTAATTTCCAAGTGCCGACCACTTCTTCTTTTGTTTTTAACTCAATATCTGCAAAAACGGTGGTTGCTGAAAATGCCAACGCTAACAACATAGCGGCTTGATTCAATTTTTTCATGCTTTTTCCATCAACGGTTAAACAATCAATTTGTCTAACATCGGCGTTGATTATGCGCTTCCGTAGTTTTATTCGCCATTAAAATTATAGGCGGAATCGCGTTATTTCAAATTTACTAATAAACACGGGTTATCGCCTGCCATGCCACGTCAAACATTAACGTTAATTCGTCGATGGCTATCACATAAGGCGGCATAAAATAAATCACGTTCCCAAGTGGACGCAATAACACACCTTTCGATAACGCATAACGATGAATTTGCAAACCACGTCGTTCTTGCCAAGGATACGGTTCACGAGTAATTTTGTTTTTGACTAATTCAATCGCTAGAATCATTCCAGTTTGACGAACTTCAGCTACATTCGGATGCGTCAAAAAACGTTGTGACAACACCGCCATTTTTGCAGATAAAATATGATTTTTTTGAATAACATTTTGGGTTTCAAAAATGCTTAATGTGGCTAATGCCGCACGACAGGCTAAAGCATTTCCCGTATAACTGTGTGAATGTAAAAACGCAGTGAGTTTTGAATAATCATCATAAAACGCGGTATAAATATCATCTGTTGTTAAAACTGCTGAAAGTGGTAAATAACCGCCTGTTAAACCTTTTGATAAACATAAAAAATCGGGTGAAATTTCTGCTTGTTCGCACGCAAACAACGTTCCCGTGCGTCCGAAACCTACCGCGATTTCGTCAGCAATTAAATGGACATTAAATTTATCACAAGCCACTCGCAATAATTTTAGATAAATTGCATCGTACATTCGCATTCCGCCCGCGCATTGCACTAACGGTTCGACAATCACCGCACATATTTCGTTAGCATTTTCCGCTAACATTTCTTCAAAATGCGCGAATTGGCGCGTCGAATAATCTTCCCAGGTTTCGCCGGATTCGCGAAAATAACAATCTGGACTGGGCGCGGTGATGACATCCATTAGCAATGGCGCGTAAGTTTTTTTGTATAACGCCACATCGCCAACCGCTAACGCGCCAAGTGTTTCACCATGATAACTATTTTGAAGCGTGACGAATTTCGTTTTTTGAGTTTGTCCTTGATTTTGCCAATAATGAAAACTCATTTTTAACGCCACTTCGACAGCCGCCGAACCATTATCGGCATAAAAACAACGCGATAATCCTGCAGGTGTAACAGCAACTAATTTTTCAGCTAATTCAACTGCCGCTTCATGCGTAAAACCGGCAAAAATAACGTGTTCTAATGCGTCAACTTGCTGCTTTAATGCGGCGTTAATAATCGGATTAGAATGCCCAAATAAATTCACCCACCACGAACTGATTCCGTCTAAATAACGATTACCGTCAAAATCCTCAAGCCAAACGCCCTGCCCTGATTTAATTGGAATAATCGGAAAATTTTCATGGTCGTGCATTTGTGTGCAAGGGTGCCATAAAACGCGCGTGTCACGTTCCGATAAAATTGCGTTGTTCATCGCAAAAGCTCCGTGATACCCCGCCGTTTAAGGCGGGGAGGTAAGGAATGCTTTTGATTTTCGTTGTACATAAATAATTCCTCTTGTTGTACTCACGCCGTCTTTTAGATCTACCGCAGGGCTTGCGGGATGTTAAGCCTTTGGAGACGATGTAAGAAATGTTGGCTCAATACTACTATCCGATTATCAGTGAATTAGGAAGTTCTCAATAGCGATATTGTGAATCCCCGTACATTTAGGTCGGGGCGGATGTCAATGAAAATCACAAGTTTTGTGTATTTATTCGCCGCTTTCTAAGGCTTCCACACGTTGAAAACCGCGTGGTAAAAGTGTTCCACGTTTGGCGCGATTACTTGTATAAAGTTGTAAATCGCTGGGTTTTAACGTCAACGTGCGCTTCCCCGATATGACTGTCAAAGAATTTTCCGGTTTTAAAATTGTAAAAGCGACAATGAAATCTAAACTTTTTTCTAAATCATTGCTCGAAATTTGAATCAATTTGTTGCCCTTCCCTTTTGGCAAAGTTGGAATTTCATTTAACGGGAAAAGTAACAACCGTCCCTGCGCGGTAACAATCGCTAATAAACTGGATTCTTCGGCGGTTAATAATGGCGATAATAATTTTTCACCGTTTGACAACGTTACAAGGGATTTTCCGGCTTTGTTTTTGCTGGCTAAATCATTCAATGGTGTTTTAAAACCATAGCCCCAAGAATTTACCAATATGACAAAATCATCTGAATTCCCCGCAATTAAATGTGTAAAAGTCGCATTTTCAGGTGGATTAAAACGTCCCGTTAAAGGCTCGCCTTGTGTTCGCGCCGACGGTAAATCATGTGTCGTTGAACTATAAACACGTCCAGTTGAATCCAATAAATAAATCGTGTGCGTCGAACGGGTTTTGACTGAATTTTGAAAACTATCCCCCGCCCGATAACTTAAATTTTGAACGTCTACATCGTGACCTTTTGCGGCACGAATCCACCCTTTCTCAGATAAAATAACCGTTAATGGCTCATTCGAAATTAACGCCGTATCATCTAAGGCTTGAGCGGCTTGGCGCGTCACAACGGGCGAACGTCTGTCATCACCATATTGTTGAGCATCTTGCTGTAATTCTTTTTTGACCAATTTTTTCAACGCAATTTCTGAACTTAACGTTTTTTCAAGTCCATCGCGTTCTTTTGCCAGTGAATTTTGTTCCGCACGAATTTTGGTTTCTTCGAGTTTAATCAAATGCCGTAATTTCAATTCTAAAATCGCTTCGGCTTGAATTTCACTTAATCCAAAACGTGAAATCAAAACGGGTTTCGGCACATCTTCGTTACGAATAATTGCAATCACTTCGTCGATATTCAAATACGCAATCAACAAACCTTCCAAAATATGCAATCTCGCTAAAACTTTATTCAATCGATATTGCAAACGACGACGCACTGTTTCAATTCTGAATCGAAGCCATTCGCTCAAAATTTCGTGTAAGTTTTTGACTTGTGGACGACCATTCAAGCCAATCATATTCATGTTAACGCGATAACTTTTTTCCAAATCCGTCGTTGCAAATAAATGCGACATGATTTCTTCGGCGTTAATACGTTTTGCTTTTGGAATAATCAATAAACGAGTCGGATTTTCATGATCGGATTCGTCACGCAAGTCTTCCAGCATAGGCAATTTTTTCGCCAACATTTGCGCTGCAATTTGTTCCATTAACTTTGAACCTGAAACTTGATGCGGCAAAGCGGTGATAATAATTACGCCATCTTCTAACGTGTAAGTCGCTCGCATTTTTACCGAGCCTCCACCTGTACGATAAATTTTTTGTAAATCTTCTCGATTACTAATAATTTCCGCTTCGGTTGGATAATCGGGTGCCTGAACAAAAGTCAAAAGTGTGTCTAAATTGGTTTCCGGTTCATCTAATAATTGCACGCACGCATTAACCACTTCACGCAAATTATGCGGCGGAATATCGGTTGCCATACCAACAGCAATACCCATTGTGCCGTTTAGCAAAATGTTCGGTAATCGCGCAGGCAAACATTCCGGTTCTTTAAGCGACGCATCAAAATTATCCGTCCATTCAACTGTTCCTTGTTCAATTTCACTCAACAACGTATTCGCATAAGGCGTTAAACGCGATTCGGTATAGCGCATTGCCGCAAACGATTTCGGATCATCCGACGAGCCCCAATTTCCTTGTCCATCCACTAAGGTGTAACGGTAAGAAAACGGCTGTGCCATTAAAACCATTGCTTCATAACACGCGGAATCACCGTGCGGATGATATAAACCTAAAACGCTTCCGACTGTACGAGCAGATTTTTTATATTTTGCCAGCGCGTTCAATCCTAATTCTGACATAGCGTAAATAATGCGCCGTTGCACAGGTTTTAAACCATCCGAAAGATACGGTAAGGCTCTATCTAAAATGACATACATCGAATAATCGAGATAGGCTTTTTCAGCAAAATCTTTTAACTGCTGTTGTTCAAATGTATCGGCAAAACTAACCATTTAATGTTTCCTTTGAGTTCTATTAGTTGAAAATCTAAATCCGCATTTAACACAACTATATAACGTTTAATCACGACGCTCGACAGATTTCACAACAGGGAATAACAATCTAAATGTCGTACCGTAATTTTTTTAGTCATAGTTGACTCAATCAGTATGTGTCCGCTTGATGAATGCACTAAACCACTCACCGCCGACAAACCTAATCCCGTGCCTTCGCCTTGTTCTTTAGTTGTAAAAAACGGATCGAAAAGCCGATGAATAATTTTATCTTCAATGCCTGTGCCGTTATCCGACACACTTAATTCAATAAGGTTTCCGTCAATAATCTTGGCACACGCATTCACAATGCGTGTCTCGCACCACAACTTTTTTCAACGAATTGTAATAAATCCACCCTTTTCTCGCATTGCATCTCGCGCATTGATAGCCAAATTTGTGACAATTTGGTGCAAATCCCCTGAATCAATTTGAATCAGTGTTTCACAAAGATTTCGTGCGCCACAAGTGCTGCAATCTGCGTGATGGATATTACAATTATCTAAAAATTCAATTTTGATTTTACTGGTTAATGCGGGTCTTGTTCGTAAGGATTCATCCGCAATATCTTCGCTGTCCATTTTATCAGTCTACTTACAAAAGATAATAATTTTGGAATTTTGAATATGTTGTGAAAAAAATTGTTAGAATTAAGACTTGAATTTTAGCGTAGGACTTGAAAATGATAATAAAAAATAGTGGTACGCTTGTCGTTTTGGTTTTTTTATTTTGTAAAAATGTGAGTGGTGATGAACTCACGGAATTGGATCCCATCACCATTTACGACGGCAAAAGCGTAACGGAAGAAATCGCCAATCCTACAAAAATGGAAATCGAATTCGATAGAGAAAAATTGCAAGCCATTCCCCGCGAAAATCTCAATAATGTTATCAAAAGCCAACCTGGTGTTATGGCGCATCAAGGCACAGGAGATACAATCTCAAATATCACCTTACGCGGCGCAGGCGGTTCCGGTCAAGGAATGTTCACGTTAGACGGCGTACCTTTATTTGGTAGCTTTGCAGGCTTTTTTTCTTTAGGTCAATATCCAATTGACGCGCTCGAAAATGTCATCATAACAAAAGGAATGGGCGGCGATAAACATGGCAGTCGAACACTTGGCGGCAGTTTTCATTTGCTAACCCGACGTTTAAAAGATGATGAACATTTTTTACATTTTGAAGGCGGCAGTTATGACACATTAAGAGAAACCGCTGGCGCGGGTTTAGCCACGCAAATCGGTGACTTTTCAGTAGTTGCTGGACGCAGCGATGTTTTTACGGGCATCAGTCAAGCGCGAACCGGCTCGGAACGCGATAGTTTCGGCATGACGCACGCTTCTGGAAACTGGTTTAAACATTTTGATCGCGGCAGTTTAGATGCGTCGCTGTATTTAGTAAACACTGATGAAGATTTCGATGGTCCGGGTAGATTACCTAGTGGAAAAATCGCTTGGGTCGATGATAAAAAAGGGAAACTTTCCAGTGAAACTGTAGTTTCACAACTGCACGGCGAATATGATGTTGCGCCAAATTGGAACAGTTCATTGCAATTAGGATTTACCCAAAATCGGCAAGAAATGATTACGACGTTAATCAAGCCTTTTGCATTAACTAGCCAATTATTGATGGTGGATTGGAAAAATAAGCACCGCTTTGAACTCTATGATAAAAATCAACAAGCCACTGTAACGTGGGGAGTCAATACACAACATCAACGCACTCTGAATTTTCCTGCCGTGCATCAAACTGTGATTAGTCCAAATGTGCGCGGTGAATTGTTATTAGGCAAATGGCAATGGAAAGCCGATGCACGTTTTGATCAAGGCGATGCTTATGGCAATCACAATGTATTTTCAGTGGGTGTGAATCGAGAAATACTTAACAATTTAAATGTGTGGGCAAATGGCGGAACAGGTTATCGACAGCCAGGTGTCAGTGAATTAAAGAATCCCGTTTATGGTAATCCGGATTTAAAAGGTGAAAGTAATACAGGCGGCGAAGTCGGTTTAACGCTGCATTTTAACGCTGACGACGAAATCAAAGTTAGTGGGTATTATCAAAATTATAAAAACATGATTTCGCTTCAATTTAATGCTGAGACGGGATTTATTGCAACCACAAACATTGTAGAAGCGGATGTGTGGGGAGCGGAAATGCAAGCGCAACACCGTTGGACGACAATATGGAAAACTGGTTTAGGTTATGGCTACATGGATGCGACGAATCCAATAACCCATTTAAAAGTGGCTATTCGTCCTGAACATCAAGGGGTTTTCTGGAATGAATTGCAATTATTGCAACCCTTAAAGTTTCGACTTGAACTCAATGTTCATGATGGTTATTGGTTTGATACCGCAAATCAAAGCAGAGCAAACCAAGCGGCGCGTTTGAATACGTTGTTAAATTACCAAGTTACGCCTAAAACAGATTTATATGTTCGGGTTGAAAACATCAATAATGAACGCACCCCAGAAATCACGCCAGATTTTAATTTTACCGGAACGGCTTTTTATTTTGGCGTTCGCAGCCTTTTTTGAATTTCTCAAATTTTCTCTAACAAAAACTGAATGGAATTGTAGTAATGCGCGTTTAGAATAGCATTTCAACAATTTCAACGAAAGGAAACTATGAACAATCCTGCACAAGATGAAGGCTTTAACTGGCTTGACGAATATAAAATTGGCGATTCTCTTATCGATCAGCAGCATGAACATTTATTTGAATTAGCGAATCGAATCATTAGCCCTTATAACGACCAGCAAACCACATATCTCAATTCAATGGCACTGTATGATTACGTCGGTAAGCATTTTGCAGCTGAAGAATCATTGATGCAAAAATACGACTACCCCGAATACGAGGCTCACAAGGAACTGCATAAATCGTTAGCGAAAAAACTCGATAGCATTAGCGAAGGCATTCTCAATGACGAAACAACGAAAGAAGACGTAACCAAATTCATGAAAAAATGGGTTCTTGTTCACATTCTTAATGAAGATATGCGTTTCGGTTCATTCTTAAAATCAGCAAAAAATACTTGAAACAGACTTAAAAAAACGAGCATCAGAAATTTCTTCGTAGTTATTCTGATGTTCGTTTTTTGTTAGATTTTTGGCGCAATTTCAATCGTATTTTCCATCGGAAAAAGTAATTTAAAAGACGTTCCTTGATTAGGCTCATGTGTTCTGGAATCCACCAAAATATGTCCGTTCGAGTGATGCACCATTCCACTCACTGTCGATAATCCCAATCCCGTTCCCTCACCGACCTGTTTGGTTGTAAAAAATGGCTGAAAAACCCTTTTCAGAACATCTGGCTCAATACCCGTGCCATAATCTTGCACACCCAACATTATGAATTCACCTGAAATTTTTTCGGAACAGGCGGCGCAATGACAATTTAGCGCATCCGATATTGTAATTGCTTTCAATGAAATCATAATCAAACCGCCTTTTTTCATTGCGTCACGCGCATTTATCAATAAATTCGTCAAAATTTGATGTAAATCGATAGCGTCAATGTGGATATTCAAATCCGCTTCAGCATCTAAATCAATTTGAAATTTACAAGTTAAACCCGGACGAACCATCGCTAAAACTTCGTAAATTACATCTAATGTTGCTCTGAAAGAGTTATTGGATTTAATGCTGTTTTGACGCGAATAAGCCATCATTTTTTTAATCAGCTCAACAGCACGAAAACCTGCTTTTTCAACATGAAGAGCGTTATTCAACATATCTGTTTTCAAATTTTCATCGACAATATCTTCGGCAGCAAATTTATTTAATTCGTTGTAACCTAAAATGCTAGTCAAGATATTATTGAAATCATGCGCGATGCCGAAAGTTAAACGACTGACACTTTCTATTTTTTGCATGTGAATAACTTGATGATTTAGCAATTCATTTTCATCATAAGAACGCGCGAGTTCTGCCGTACGTTTTTCTTTTTCGTTTGATTGAATTGCCAGTTCCAAATTCGCCAATTGCAATTCTTCCACAAGCTGTTCTTTTTCTTGATTTACAGCTTTCAGTTCAGCCGCGCGTTTTTCTTTTTCTATACAATGCAATTCAATTTGAGTACAAACACGCGCTTTAATAATTTCAGGACGAAATGGCTTACCAATATAATCCACCGCGCCTAATTCAAAACCATATACTTCGGATTCATCATTAGATTGTGCGGTAATAAAAATAACAGGAATATCTGCTGTGATTGGATTCGCTTTTAATCTTTTACATACTTCGTAGCCGTCAATATTAGGCATAACAATATCTAACAGAATTAAATCTGGTTGTTCATGTAATGCTAATTCCAATGCTTTTTCACCATTGATGGCAAATAAAATGTTGTAGCTATCGAGAATATCTGCTAACAAATGAATGTTAAGCGGATTGTCATCAACAATGAGTAAACACGCGGTTTTCGAAACCATATATTTTATGCTCCTAATTATAAGCGGGATAAAAAAGTGTAGTAGATTTTACACTCATGATTCTTGAGTGCAACTTTTGTAACTAATCAGGTTGCGGAAACAAGAGTTTAAATGTTGTGCCTTGATTCGGGGGACTGGTTTTAGAATCTACAAAAATATGTCCTTTCGAATGATGAACCATGCCGCTAACAGTTGATAAACCTAACCCCGTTCCTTCTCCAACTACTTTCGTTGTGAAAAAGGGATCAAAAATGCGATGAATAATTTCATCACTAATACCTGAACCATGATCCTGTACGCTTAACACAATAAATTTACCCGAAAGTGTTTTTGCACAAGAAGTACAAATATGATTTGGAAGTGCTTTCGCTTTCAATGAAACCGTAATTAAACCGCCTTGTTCTTTCATTGCATCGCGGGCATTAACCAATAAATTCGTTAGGATTTGATGCAAATCGATAGAATCAATTTTGATATTTAAATCTGTTTCAACTTCTAATTCAAGTTTGAATACGCTTGTTAAACCTGGACGAAGCATTGCTAACACTTCGTTGATAATTTCAATCGTCGGCTTGATAACAATATCTGTTTTGACGGTTCCTTGACGAGAATAAGCCATCATTTTTTTGATTAAATCGACAGCGCGATAACCGGCTTTTTCAACTTGCGTCGCATTGTTAAAAATATCCGCTCTCAACTTTTCGTCTTGAATATCGTCAGAATAAAATTTATTTAATTCGTTATATCCTAACATTCCTGTCAAGATATTATTGAAATCATGGGCAATACCGGACGTTAAACGGCTGATAGTTTCTAGCTTTTGCATTTGATTCACTTGGGAATTTAATAATTTATTTTCATCGTAAGCGGCTAGCAGTTGCAGAGCCGTTTTTTGTTTTTCTTGGCTAATAATTTGATAACGGTCTATCAAAAGAAACGTAAATATAATAAGTTCTAACGCTGAACCAATTTGTGAACTATGAACGCTAAAAAAGTTTGTTGGTATGACAGCAAATACTAACAGTGCATTTCCAATGACACCTATCGCCAACACAGAAAACGCAGTGAATAAAAAATAAGCGTTCCGTTTTTTTTCTCGCATTCCAATAACGCTCACAATTAAAACAAGCGATGCGGATGTTGCAAAAACAATGGGCATAAATTTGGCAAATTGAAATTCTAATAACAACACAACAGGAATAAAAAGTTGTAAACCAATAAAAAATTTTAAAATGTAATCTATTTTCGGTACTAAAATTGGTGTATCAAGCATTCGGCGGACAAAAAATAACTGTGACACTAAAGCGATAGAGCCAAAAGATAACGGGGCAATTTGGCTTAACCACGGTAAATCGTGCCATAAAAATTCGTGACCAAATCCTCTATTCCCAATGAATGCCAAGGCAACAAAAATAATCATGCACACATACAATAGATAATCGAATTCTTTTAAAACAACCGCGAAAATAAAATTCAACAATGCGATAGCAATGACAAGTCCAAAATAAACAGCTTGAGAAGAATAATCGTTACGTTCTTTTATATAAAAATCATTGGGTTCCCATAAAAAAATGGGAAGAATCATAGCGTTGAGTGTGGAAATTCGTAAATAAATTGTGTGGTTGCTGTGTGCAGGTAAAACAAGTGGAAATGCAAAAATTCGACTTTGATAGGCGCGATTATTGAACGGGCGAACGTAACCAGTTTGAATCATTTGATAATTTTGGTTTTCAATTTGAAAGTAAAAATCGATGTACCCCAACAGCGGATGATTAACATCTAATATGCGTTCAATCGGTTTATCACTGCTATTTTCTAATTCTAGTCGCAACCAATAAGCCGACGATGTATAGGACATATTCAAGGGTTTCTGACTAGATAAATTTGTTTGAAAACGTTGCGAAATCGCTTCTTTTTGGACATCTTCTAATGTCAATGCACCCGTTGTATCTTCAAAAACGCCCAAATGTGAGCTTAATAAAATCGGTGACTTATTAAACGTACTAACATCCAGTGTGTTAGCTTTCGCAAAAGCCGAAGTCGCCATCAATTGTAAACCCAAAAATATTAAAACAATTAAGTAACATTCGATATTTTTTCTCATTGAAAATTTTTTCCTAAATAGCTTGGTATTTTTATGGTTTTCTAATTCCAAAATCGATATTAGCATAATGTATCGTTGATGAACCATTCTTTAAAATAATGAATTTCAAACCTTTTTACCAATTTACAACGCCAACAGGAATGAAAATATCAGTAATTTTAACAACAAACATATTTGAGAAAAATAAATCGTAAAATTGTTTATCGGAATTATTCCGATTAGCAACGTGGCGTGTTCGATTATGCCTATCGATAATATCGAAAAAGCAGCAAATACAAAATAAGCGTGTCTTTGTTGCTTTAGAACTCCGATGATGCTGACAATCAACGATAAAATGGCAGACATGATAAAAATGATAATGATATATTTAGCAAACTGAAAGGTAAAAAGTAACAAAATTGCCGTAACGAAATGCAAGCTAATTAACAACTTAAAAGCCAAATCAATTTTTGGGGCAAGCGTTGGGACATCAAGAATTCGACGGATAAATAACAATTGAAATATCACCGCAAACGAAGCAAAAAACATTGAGCCTATACACGTCAACCACGTTGAATTTAACCACAAAAGTTCACTACCAAATCCTCTGCCGAAGATAACAAGCAAAGCAAAAAACATCGTCATGCAGAAATATAAAAAATAGTTCAATTCTTTAAAAAAAACGGCAAAGAAAAAATTTAACATAGCGATTGCAATCACGATAAAAATATAAATAGATTGAATAAAATCGTCGTTGTTATTTTTTAAATAAAAATCTGTCGATTCCCACAATGAAATCGGAATAATCATAGAATTAGGCGTTTCAACCCGAAAATAAATGACGTTGTTACTGTGTTCTGGCAAAAAAATCGGAAATGCAAAAGAGCGACTTTTATAGGCGCGATTTTCAAAAGGTTTTGAATAGCCGGTATGAATCGGCGGATGATTTTGCTGTTCAGTTTGAAAATAGAAATCGAGATTTGCAAGCAGGGGATAATCGACATTTAACATTCGCGAAATGGGTTTATCGCCGCTATTTTTTAATTGCAATCGCAGCCAATAAGCGGATGAAGTATAAGACATTGTTAAGGGTTTTTCTGCGGGAAAATCCGTTTGAAAACGTGGTGCAATATCTTCTTTTTGAATATCATCCAATGTTAAAACACCCGTCGAATCTTCCAAAACAGAAAGATAGGAACTCAATAAAATGGGTGACTGATCAATTAGGCTAACGTCCAAAGTGTTAGCTTTCGCAAAAGCCACGTTTGCTATCAATTGCAAACTCAAGAAAATTAAAACAATTAAATAACAAGCGATACTTTTTTTCATAAGTGGGTGTTCTTTTTCCTAATTATTCGAATTGATTTACGGTTTTTTGATTTTTAAGGACATTCGAGCATTACCTTAAAAGTTACTGCAAGAAATGCAAGCTGCGACTGGATTGTATTTAGGCGGGTAATAAAAAACCGCTAAGTCATATAACTTGCGGGCTTTTAAATTTCTTTAGAGTTTTATTGAATCTATAGTTGGTGGAGGCGGGGGGAATTGAACCCCCGTCCGCAAGCACTCCGCCACAAGGTCTACATACTTATCTCGTGCTTTGATTTAGCCGATGACATTCCGACGAGCCAAAAAGGTCATCAACGATTCTGTAGAGTTTTAGCGCATCCATTCCAGACAAACTTCAGCGCGATCTTATGTAGATGACCTCTGAGCGTTCCGGAGAACTCCACCCGCATAAGCACAGATGGTCAAAGGAATGGTGCTGTTATTAAGCAGCTAGAGCCATTGAGTAGTTTTCGTCATTTGCGAATACTTAAGTTTCAGTAGGATTTACGAGGTGTACTGTCCTCGGTATGCACTCTAGGTTTCGCTACCCACGTCGAAGCCATGTCGCCCCCTGAGTAGATGGTTAGGATAACAAGAATGTGACGTATTACCAATTCTTTTTTCAAACTAACCGATACTTTTTTCTTAACTTTCGTTAACTGCATCCCATAACAGTGTTATGAGTGGGTGTATCTACCAATGCGAAGCTATAAAACCGCTCCGCTCTTTGTTTGCTAGCAAAGGGCTTGGTTTTCGCCAGAAGGAACAGTGCCAGCAAGTGCATTTTATACTGGATTTTCACTGAAAACAACGCATTGAGATTATTAACAAATATTAGAAAATATCAGCGTTTTGGATACTATGACGCAACCTTCTATTATCATCAAACTACATTGTATTAGCTATAACCGAAGAAAAACATGAATTTGTGGCAATTTTGATTCGTGATAATAGCAATTGGCATTATTAAAATTATCGTGTAACCTATGTGCTACTTAACGGGGGCGACTTGGCTTCGACGTGGGTAGCGAAACCTAGAGTGCATGCCGAGGACAGTACACCTCGTAAAATCTACTGAAATTTAAGTATTCGCAAATGACGAAAACTACTCAATGGCTTTAGCTGCTTAAACACAGCACCATTCCTTTGACCATCTGTGCTTATGCGGGTGGAGTTCAAATGCCTCGGCAAGAGAACGTTCAGAGGTCATTCACATAAGATCGCGCTGAAGTCTGTCCGGAATGGATGCGCTAAAACCCTACGGAATCGTTGGTGACTTTTTTGGCTCGTCGGAATGTCACTGACTAAATCTAAAGAACGAGATAAGCATGTAGACCTTGTGGCGGAGTGCTTACGGACGGGGGTTCAATTCCCCCCGCCTCCACCAAATACCGAAAAACCCGCTAAGTTTTAAACTTAGCGGGTTTTTTATTGTCCAATTCAAAGTGATTTGGTTCCCACTTGCACCAAAAATAGTGGTATTGCTAAAGGCAGAATATTGATTGTAGACGTAAATTTTCAAAAATATACCCAGCAAAAAATGCTATGCTCACATTTAATTCGTTTTTAACTCTTAAAAAATCATGCTCATAAATATCACGACCCATTCGCCTTTTCCTCGTTATTTTTATTACGCGCTAACAGTTGCCATTGCGTTGAATTTAACGTCTTGCAGCACCACGCCCGAACGTGAAATCACGACGTTACCGGCAATTGAACAAGTCGCACCACCGATTTCAGTTGAACTGTCTACCCCGATTATTAAACCGATGTTGCCGGAAACAAATGTGCCAATTTCGCCCACCACGCCACTTTCAATTAACCAAAATGTTAAAAATTTCGTGCGCCAAATGGTATCGAAACATCATTTCAATGAACTGGAATTAACGCAATTATTGCAATCAGCGGTAATTAAAGAAAGTATTTTGAAAAGCATTTCATCGCCGTCGGAAGGTTTACCGTGGCATAAATACCGCAAAATTTTTCTCACCGAAGCGCGTATTGAGGGCGGTGTAAAATTTTGGCATGAAAATGCGGCAGCGTTAGAAAGCGTGTCACAACAAACGGGCGTTGCGCCCGAAATTATCGTGGCGATTATCGGCGTGGAAACGGGTTACGGCAAAAACATGGGCAATCATCGCGTTCTCGATGCGTTGGCAACGCTTGCGTTTGCGTATCCGCCGCGAAGTTCGTTTTTTACTGGCGAACTCGAAAGTTTTTTATTGTTATGCCGCGAAGAAAACATGAATCCGCGTGAACCAATGGGTTCTTATGCCGGTGCAATGGGTTATCCGCAATTTATGCCGAGCAGTTTTCGCGCGTTAGCCAAAGATTTTGAACATGACGGACACCGCGATATTTGGCACAATCCGCGTGACGCAATTGCCAGTGTGGCGAATTATTTTGCGAAAAACGATTGGCAACACGGTCAAGGAATTGCCATTCGCGCCACGGCAATCGGAAATCAGTATAAATCCGCGTTGAATAAAGACTTAAAACCGAATTCAACCCTCGCCCAATTAAGCCGCCTCAACGTCAGCGCGACAGAAAATTTTCCCGCCAATATCAACGTGAAATTAGTAGCGTTGCAGCAGTTAGACGGCGACGAATTATGGCTGGGACTGCACAATTTTTATGTGATTACGCGCTACAATCACAGCCCGTTATATGCAATGGCGGCTTATCAATTGAGCCAAGAAATAAAGCAACGGCGATAACTTTCATTTTTTTGGTATCATAAGCAGTAATCGGCAAGCGGTTATTTTGTCGATGCTTTCATAACAATAATATTTTTAGACTCAGGAGCTTTTACAATGAAAAAAATGACTACTCCGTTCGCAATGGCAATGAGCGCAGCGTTAATCTCAAGCGTTTCGGCAACTGCTGTAAATGCTGAAGCTAATCCGTTTGGCGCAACCGAATTATCATCGGGTTATATGCAACTTGCCGCCGCTGAAATGGCGTGTGGTGCGGGCATGAAAATGGAAAAACCGAAAACTGCTGAAGGCGCGTGCGCTGGCAAAAAATCCGCGTCTGGCGAAAAATCTCCCGAAGGAAAATGCGGCGATATGATGGACGGCGACAAAATGAAAGCGGGCATGGAAGCATCGTGCGGCGGCATGATGAAAGGCAAAGAAGGTTCGTGTGGCGAAATGCACGGCGCGATGTCAAAAGAAGGCGCGTGTGGTGCAGCAAAATCTGAAGGCAAACCCTTAGACAATTCGCCGTTATACGACGTGCATCCGCCTCAATAATTGAGCAATTCACATGAAAAAATTTTCAACATCTTTAGCGGTTGGTGCGGTGTTAATATCAGGCATTGCGAGCGCAGACGTAAATCCGTTCGGTGCAACTGAATTACCGTCGGCATATTTGCAACTTGCTGAAACAGAAATGGCGTGCGGCGCGAACATGAAAATGGAAGCACCCAAAGACCAATCAAAAGAAGAGGCTGAAAAAGCAGCCAAAGAAAAAGCGGCTGCC
>CAIQZX010000180.1 GCA_903876445.1 uncultured Pseudomonadota bacterium
ATAAATTTACAAAATTCGTCGTTTGTGCCGATATTAGGACGCACTTTTTATAAAAACTCGTTAATCAAATGAGTATCACTAATTTTCATTTATTCGCATTTATATTTCTTATTACTCATGTAAATAAAACTGGTCGAGAGGCAAAATGTTAAATAACTTCACAATTAAAGCCCGCTTATTTTTGTTAATAAGTTTAATGTCTGTACTGTCTATTTCATTGAGTATTATGGGATTGTACGGCATGAAAAAAGCTAACGATGGTTTGCAAACGGTTTATGCCGATCGTGTTGTTCCGTTGAAAGATTTGAAAGTTATTGCAGATATGTATGCCGTCAATATCGTAGATACCACTCACAAAGTCAGAAATGGAAACATTTCATGGAAAGAAGCGATTAAAAATGTTGATGATGCAGAACGTGTTGTAAAAGAAAAATTTGATGGATATTTATCAACCGTTTTAGTCCCAGAAGAAGAAAAGTTAATTGAAGAAATAAACCCGTTATTGATAGAAACACAAAAGAGCATTGATAAATTACAGTCTATTTTAGAGCGTAATGACACGGTCGCGTTAGTTGACTTCGCAACGAATGAATTGTATCCCTCTATTGACCCAATTAGTGGTAAATTTTCAGAGCTTATAGATGTGCAACTTTTTGTCGCAAAGCACGAATATGATTCAGCTAAAAGTCGTTATAATTTTTTACTGATTGTTTCTATTGTACTTTTAGTTGCTGGATTATGCTTGGCGATTGGCATCGGTATGTTAATTGTTCGACAAATTATTACATCAATTTCGGAAGCTCAAAAAGTGATGAATGCGATTGCTAACGGTGATTTGAGTAGTGAAATAAATATCAATTCTAAAGACGAACTAGGCGTAATGTTACGTTCTATAAAAAAAATGTGTGACGCATTAAATAATACAATTATTAGCGTAAATATCACAATGAGTGAAATCGCTGAGGGGGATTTATCGTCACGAATAATTGGCAATTTTAATGGGGATTTCAATAAAATTAAAATTGGGATGAATGCGTCATTAGATACAATTCAAATGACTTTAAATGAAGTTGTAAGGGTCGCAAATGCGATTTCAAATGGCGATTTAAAACAACGTGTTATCGGTGAATATCAAGGCTCTTTTAAAGATACACAAAACAGTCTAAATCAAACGGTTGAAACGTTAAATAAATTAGTTGATGAAATCGATAGCATTGTTTATTCAGGGGCGGATTGCGGTGATTTTAGTGTAAAAATGACAACGCATGACAAAATGGGTTATGGAAAACGTTTAGCGGAACTTATAAATCAGCTATTCAATACAACTGAAAAAAGTTTAAATGACATATTGTATATTTCGCAAGCCTTAGCGAAAGGCGATTTAACACAAACTATCACTGGTGATTATGTCGGTGCATTCGCTTCGACGAAAATCGGTATGAATACAACCGTTGAAAATTTAAGAAATTTGATTGGTGAAATAAAAGAAACAAGTGAAGTTATCGCTTCTGCCGCTAATGAAATTTCAGCCGGTAACAATGATTTGTCGCATCGCACTGAAGCCCAAGCGTCGAGCCTCCAACAAACTGCTGCCAGTATGGAGGAGTTGTCTACCGTTGTAGAACAAAATACCTACAATGCGAATCAAGCAAATAAATTAGCAGAGGGCGCATCCGTAACGGCTAAAAAAGGGGTTGAAGTTGTAAGTGATGTTGTAAAGACAATGGCAACGATTAACGAATCGTCACATAAAATTGTTGATATTATTACCGTTATTGATGACATTGCTTTTCAAACCAATATCTTAGCACTAAATGCAGCGGTCGAAGCCGCAAGAGCAGGTGAGCAGGGTAGGGGGTTTGCTGTTGTTGCTGTAGAAGTACGGAATTTAGCACAGCGTGCTGCAAGTGCAGCGGGTGAAATTAAACGGTTAATCGTTAATTCCGTTGAAAACATTTCAGGTGGAAGCAAGCAGGTCGAGCAGGCTGGTAAAACGATGGAGGATATTGTTAGTGCGATTCGTGATGTCACCGCAATTATGTCTGAAATTGCCGCCGCCTCTATGCAACAAAATGCCGGTATTAACCAGGTTTACGAGGCAATAACGCTAATGGATAGCGTCACACAACAAAATGCCGCATTAGTCGAACAAGCCGCAGCGGCGGCAGAATCATTAAGTGACCAAACTCGATTCCTTGCAAATGAAACAGCACGTTTTAAAACCTAAAAAATAGGTCGATAACATTTTACAAAAAAATGTTATCGCCGAAATTTAATTTTCGCGTTTATCCAACAACGTCGGCTTTCGGATCGTCTTCGTATAGCCACTAAAGCCTTATAAAGTGATCATGATGGAATTTGATAGTTACGGCTTCTTATCCGATTAGTTTTGTGTATCTACTCTAACGTACTAAACGCATCATTCCAATATCTTCCAAATAAGTGTAATAGCTTGAACCGTAATAAAAATGTACAGCCCAGCCAAAAAACGCATCTAACGCATAAGGCGATGATGACCACATTTGATCATTTGGTGTTTCAGGGAAAGCGGTTAAATCAATCGCTAAATTTGGTTGTGACGTATCGATTAAACTACCTAATTCTTTGATATTAGGTAATCGCCATGCTTTCCCTGTTAAACGTGCTTCACTCGCGGCACGCTGCAAACTTTCAACCAGCATTCCTCCGAATGGATAGCCCGTACACGTTTTACCATCCCATTTCATACCTTCAACGCAACGTCGCCAAGTCAAACCCGTTTGCGTGTCAAATACTTCTGTACCGTCTTTTGAAATCACATAATTTTTTGCAGGCGATTTTTGCGCTGAACTAGCCAAACGAATTGCCGCGAGAGTTTTTTTATTTTGTTCAAAAACACGTCCATCTTCAAAGTAAATACCCCAAACGTCATTTTTTGTTTTGGCATAAGCTGTTCCCGACCAATAAATTTTACTGGTTGAATTTGGGAAGAAATTGAGGTCAATATTAGGATTCGGCAACGGTACGCTATAATCCACGATGCTTTGTAGTTCTTGAATTTGTGGTAATCTCCAATTCGTTTCACCGCATAATTTTTGGGAATTTATGGTTTTGACAAACTTATCAATATCGGCAAACGCATAATTTTCAATCGCATTTTTAGGCGTTTTAACTTCCCACAATAATCCCGTGATATTGTCCTTTACACACGCCCATTCGGTTGCATCGAGTGGCAATTGTTTACCTGTTGCACTAATTTTACTGAAACTAAAACCCGCGTGACCGTCTTTGTCATCGTTATCAAAAAAGTCACGTCCAAATTCTGCATCTTGGCGTGGATATTGACTAATTCCACAACCATTCACATTGAACGCACCATCTGAACAAGATGTAATTCCAGTGTCGTTTAATTGCGATGTTATCTTTTGTTCGCTGACGTTAATTGTAACTGTGTCGTTAGCTATCGCTTTTTTGTCATCCGTAATAGTAAGTTTAAAAACTAATTCACCCACTTTTTTTGGACTCTCAAATGTTGTAGAAACGCTTTTTGCGTTTTGTAAAATAATTTTTGTGCCTTTCGTTTGTGTCCATTGATACGTTTTAATTATGCCATCTGAATCCAAACTTTTTGCGCCAGAAATCGTTACATTAGTTGAAAAGCTAACATTTTGATCTACACCCGCATCGGCAATTGGCTTTTGATTTACAGCGTGGGCGTTAGCGGTTAAACAAACAGCAGTTATAAAAATTGTTTTCTGAAATTTTGATAGCAAAATCATCTTTTTTCCTTTTTTAAAAACAAAAAAGGGAACGTTGTAAAACGTTCCCCTCATGAAAAATTTACAACGGAATTTTAATGTCCCATCCCTCCCATATTCATACCACCACCTGTTGATACGGCGGGTTTAGCACTAATCACAAAAGTTTCTGGTTTAGGTGGCGCGTGTTCTTGTGCTTTGCCAGTTGGTGAACCAAGAAAACTTTTATCAAGTTTATGACATAAGTCACAACCAATAATTTGACCACGGGCTACTTTAATCAATTTTCCAGTGGCATCAGTTAATGTGCGATCAACCAACGTTTTTGATAAGCGAGTTCCTTTATGATCTGCGCCATGACAAGCCGCACATTGGTCTTCGCCATCAGGTCCTGGTTTTTTGGCAAAGTCATTATGCCAGCCACCGTTAAATTTACCATTTTGCGTTTTAGCGGTGTTTTTCGCCGCACCGTCCGCATGGTAATACCATGATTTATCACCGACTGGGTGCATACCATGTGGTCCCGCAAGGAATGCTTTTTCGCTGCTAGAATTCACAACCGTTCCATCTCGCACACCTTGACCAACGCCTAAACCGCTTGTGCCACCATCAGTCGCAACCAAGCCGGTTTTGAAATCATCTTTGATATGACAAACCGAACATTCTGCAATGTTGCCATCGTAACCTTGCAACTGTTTTGACGTTTGATTGTCGTTAGCATTCGGATCTTGATTGGGCCAAATCGCGTGTGAACCACCGTGACAAGTTGAACAATTCAATGAACCATTTGCGCCACTGCCGTGAACATCTGCACTTTTACGATACAACGCTTGCGACACAGGCACACCGACATATTTCGTTACTGATGGATACGTTGTAATGGTTTGATATTTACCCGTCACTGGATCAATCGGTTTCGTTTTATCTTCGGTAATTGTGGGTGTTAACGTTTTATCTGGAGCGGTAATTGGCTCAAGACGATTTTCTTTCGTTGGCATAACAGCAAAACGGGCATTCATCGGGTCACGACTAAAACCAGTTTTGTCATCGCCATTCCATGCTTGGCGCATAACACCTGCACTAAACGCATCACCTTTACCATCTTTACCCATATTGCCGTCACCCATGTGACATGAACCGCAATTTGGTTCATCTAACCAAGGTCTACGGAAATTAACAGAATCTTTGGTGTAAGCACCGCCGCCTGTTAAGTTTGAATTGTAATTTTCATTTTTATAAACATTACCAACAGCAAGCATATCACCGTGGCAACTATCACATTTTAAACCTGCTGTGTGATGAATATCGCGGTAACTTTTTTCTGTTGCGCCTGTGTGGCATTTCACACAGTTTTCTTCAACAGGCACTTTTTCGCCAACTTTTACTAATGGTTCACCATTTTTATCCGCTGGGAATAAATCAGGTCGCCAGTTGTTTTTTGTTGCGTCATAAGGTTGCACAGTTGGTTTTGTTAAATCGCCATTCGCATCTGCTGTTAATGGTACGCCGTTGTCATCATCATGTTGAGAATCCCAACCACGTCCACCTAACATTTTAGGATGTCCGCGTTCATCACGAATCAAATCGCCTTTTTTATGGGCTAAACCGTCCGCGCTTACCGCTGCGCTTACATCTGCCTTATAAACTTGCATTTTGCCGTGGAAAGCATGGAACGCTTTGGAATAATCGGAACGATTTGTTTGGAATGCACGCGGTACAACACCTACATCAAATTTGAGTGAACTTTGGTGATGACCTGAACAGAAATACATCGGTTGAGCGCGTGACTTACCTTTATCGTCTGCATAATTATCAGCAAGTTGGCTTGAATAACTTGCTGGCCATTTTGCGCCCGCTGCGGGTGTTGGTCCGTAATACACCATGTAATCGTGCATCACTAACGTATTAAATAACGCCGCTTTTTCTTGTTCAACCCAAGAATTTCCACCTTCTTCTTCAGGCGCACGGAAATTTAAACGCACTTGCAATTTCCAACTAGCATCTGCGTCGGCAGGTTTAGTTGGACTGGTTTGTGACGTTGGTTTTCCTGCTGCATCGGTTTTTACCCAACGTGATTCTTTTACACGGTCAGTACGCAAACCATTTTGATCACGCGGAATATAGCTTTTACTTTTTGGATCGTTCATTTCTTTGGCTAAATTTGTGAACGTTGGATTGTCCGCAATTTTGTCATCGAATTTATTATGAACGGCTGGTGGCCAAGGTTTGGTTGGATCAACACCTGGATCAAAACTACCTGCACCTGTTGCCGCACCTGGTTTGCCATCTGGAGCGACCAAATCATCGGTAGTCACTGGCATACGCCAAACATCTTCATCACCCGCAATTTTGCCTTGTGAATGACATTCGCGGCAGCGCGTTTCAGAAGCTGTTGTATACACGGCATCTGTTTTTGTAACTGTTTTACCACCAACTTTTGCCTCAACACGCATTAACGGATAAGGATTTGTGCGTCCTTGATCGTCAATGTCACTAGCTGGCAAAAATTGGGCAGTAAAGTTTTGTTTTTCAGGACTGTAATCAAACTTTTTAGGGTCATTTTTCACATAAGGATTCGCAATCCCTGGCATTTCACGCATTCCAAGAGCTTTGTCGGAATTACCCCGTACGCCTTGATCCGGTAAAGCCGGCATAAATGCAGGGAAATAGCGATTTTGTTGGTCTGTAAATGCCATACCTGTTTCATCAATACCTTGTTCTTTCGCTAATGGCTGATGAATTCTGTCCCATTGTTCTGATTTGCGAATTTTAGCTTGACGATAATCTTGTCCATCGATGAAAACGTTTTTCAATGGTTTGCCGGTTGCGGGATCTAATTTACTGGCTTTGTTATCAACGTTTGCACCGACTTGATTTTTATCGAACATATTTTGACTGGTTGAGTTAATTGAATCTTTACCAGCAGGATCTTTTGGATTTGAAGCCGCCGAATAAGCCAAGCTCACACTCGTGTCATCAAGTAAAACCGGTTTATGCTCAACTTTTTTAACAACTTGAGCATTTAACGAGTTGTAGTTAATCATTGCGTTGTACGGCAAACTAATTTGACTACCGCCTTGCATTCCCATATCTTCATAAGGCAGAACCGCTAACGCATCCTTATCATTGGTAAGTTTGCCTTTTATTTCTCTAGGTAGAGCTTCACCGAGAACAGGTGCGGCTTGTTCTTTTACTTTGCCATTAGGATTTGTACCTTTTGGTGGAATAACAGAAACTGTGACATCATCTAAACACTGATTCGCACCATCTGTCACTTTCAATATCACGCGATATTTTCCAATAGCCGTAAACTGATGATTAACCGATGCTTGTTTTACATCTGTAGCACCATCATTTATTGACCACAGATAATCGCCTTTGACTGGCGAAGACTCAAAAGAAATTGCACTGCCAACCGTGATTTCAGTATCGCCAGCGGGTTTGGTAATCGCACAAGCTGGTACAGCGGCTGTTGTCGTGCAAGAAGTATCAGCACCGCTAACAGGTAATAAAACCTGTGTTTGCGTATTGTCTTTTGGATTAGTTACTTCAACTCTCACCAAGCATGGTATGGATGTTGTGCTAAGTAATTTCATATTAAACGCATTACTTTTGTCTGTATTGACAGTGTAAAGAATAGTATTATTACTTACATCAAACACAGTGACTTTCGCACCTGTTGAAATAGAAGTGGCTGTTTTACCATCCACCACAACTTTACCAATAGTGGTATCATATTTTGCAGTCGCTACGACTGAAGAACTTGCTGCATGAGCCACTGGAAATGCCATTGCAGTGATTATCGGCGCAAGCGCGACTAGACCCAGTCTGCGCTTTTGCCGGTATGGCTGTGGAATTTGTTTTTTGGGCATAAGCCCTCCTTTTGAAAATTTTTAATTAAAAATGCTGTTAGAACTTAACAAGAACTTAACAACAAGTTCTATTTGGCAAAAATCATGCCCACAGATATTTAACTTTAAATTCAAATGGTTATTTTATTATTCTCCAAAATACTATTTAAATTTTACGGCATATCACACACTTTAAAATTTCAAATATGTTATATGCCACAGTTAAATAAGATTTTTTGTTTTTTAAGCGTAAGAATTTACCGTAACATATTTATTTCTCTTGTTTTTTTTCTGATTGGATTAAATCCTGCTGTTATTGCTTAAATTTACCTTCTTAATTTATACAGGCTTTAATGCACTTCGTTATTCGGCAATTTTTTTTCATCATTCTATTTTTCATGCTCTCTTTTTCAAGTGTATGGGCAGATGACGGGGAAGATATGTCTGGATATGCACCTGTTTACATTTACGAGCCTGAACCGACTCCCGTTATAACAGAACCGATTGCTCCGCCAATATCTACACCGCCAACAATAACGCCTACAACGCCTGCAACAAATGCTGTTATTGGAAATACTGTTGATTTGCCCTCGATTCATCCTGCGATTCCGTTGTTAGACGAAAATGGCACTCACGTTTTAGATTCGCAAAAACCGTACAGCACGCGCACCAGTTGTGGCGGTGGCGCGGGTTGTCACGACATCGATAAAATTTCTCACGCTTATCATTTTGAAATGGGACGCGACGAAAGCGACGATAAATTCGGCTTAAAACGTGGTTTAGCGGGTCTGACTTCGCCTGCTTATTTCGGCGGTTACAGTTGCCAAAATGGCAATACCCCTTCTTTTTTAAGCCGAAAAACTACCATAAAAGAAGCCGATTTTTTAGATTACGGCGCAGTGGGTTTGATTAAAAATTGTGAAGAATGTCACACAGGTGGTGGTTTTGCCGAAAAAGACCGCTCAGGAAAACGTTACGATAAACAGCCTGAAAATGCGGTTTCATTTTTAGATGGTGATTATTTCGAGTGGAATAATAAAAAAATCGAACAATGGGATTGGAAAAAAAGCGGTGTGATTGAACCTGATTGTTTGGCGTGTCATGCCGATTTATCTAAATTTAAACGTCCTGTTTCGGAATGGAAAACGCAGCGCAATTTGAAAATTATTAAAAATGGTTGGTTTCGTTACGCGAATTCGGCGATTTTGGCTTTTTTGAATATGTCACCTGATAACGCCGCCGATGGTCAAAATCTTTTATCGCTCGAAACGCCCGCTAACGACGAACCCATTTTGAAATGGAATGAAGTGGCTTTTAATTCAAACGGTGATGCACAAATTCCAATGTTGCGTTTTCCCGCCAGTGAAAATTGTATGTTATGCCATTCGACTAGCGAACAACGACGTGGGTTTTATGGTTTTGGTGAAGCAGCAAAAATTGAAGCAAATGTAATTGATACAAAAGACGATGTTCACAAAGGCAAATCATGGACAGAAAAAGGTACGACGCGCCAAATCGAAAACTGTGAAGCCTGTCACTCAAAAAATTATTACAACAAAGCCTTAGATTTGAGCGCAGACCATCAATTTTTAACAGGTTTTTCAGATGAAGATGTGCGCCGTGATTTGAATAATCAGCCTAAACCGCTTTCGTGTGAACATTGTCACGGTGGTAAAACATACGGAAGCAATGAAAAACCTGCCTTGCCACATTCGGGTTTATCGACTATTTTAGACGCGCATCGTGAATTGTGGCGAAATCGTGGCGACATGGCGGGTTATGCAGAAAATACGCTCAATCGCACGGTACAAATACATTTCAACGCCGTCGCCTGTCAAACGTGCCACATTACAAAACTGGCATATCAAGATAAACCGCTTAAACCGCGTTTTCGTTATCGTCCGTCCGAAGATGGCAAATCACGCATCATGCCGTACAACCCTGCGAGCCGTTATTATTGGATTGATAGCACAAATCAGCGCGTTTTAACTCGCGCTGAACGTTTAGAAATTACAAGCGGCGTGGATAGCGAACCGAAAAGTTATCAAGATGTAAAAGAATTGAAAAAGCGGTTTGATGATTTGCTCAAAGCGAAAGGTTTTAAAAATCCAAATTCACAAATGATTTGGACGGAAACGAACGAGTATTTAATCAGCCACAACACGCGCCCTATTGCGGATACGATGCCTTGCACAGATTGTCACGACCGCAAACGTAATGGCTCCATCAATTCGGCGGTGATTGGGATTTTAGGAAAAGATAACGTCCGCGTTGTCGCTGAATTGAACGACAAAACCGCGTACCCTAAACTCATCAAAGAAGGCGTTGTGAAATTAGCGATGCCGTATTTCAAGTTGTCGAACGACGGCAAAATTGTCGAAAACATTGACGATGTTTTGTACGAAACAAAATTAAATCCATTTACGTCACAATTGCAAAGTAACAAAATAAATGCAATTTCAGGTGAGTTTCAAGTGGTGGCACGAGATGAAATTTTGAAGGATTTGGATGCGGATGTAAAAACAACGCTGACCGCGCAACTCACACGAAAAGCGTTTGTGTTTAAAAATCCAATGACGGGTGACAACGTCAAAAATATCTGGCTTGCCGCGAATTACACCAATTCAAACAAAAACATTTTGAGCAATTTTAGATTTGAAATTATCGCCTCCGATTGGACTGCATTTGCATTTTCAGGCAACAAAAAAGTCGGCACGTTGCCGCAAGGTGACGTGTCGAGTTCGGTGTTTTATTTTGGTTCACGCTGTTTAAATCCAGAGTTAATTTGTTCGATGAATAATGAAAAACTCTTTTTGAAATTGCCTTACAACGGTTACGCGACCACGCCGAATGAAGTCGGACTATTCGCAGTAAATTTAGTCAGCGGCAACATTATCGACCCGCCTAAAACCAAAATTCCTGCTGAAATTATCGCGGTGAAATCAAATTACGTCATTTTGTCGTTGTCGCAACTGCCAGAACGTGCGGTTTTAGTGGATTTGAAAAAATGAAAGCGTCCGATTTAGTGGCTCAAACGTTGCCGTGGTTGACGGGTTCGGGCGTGGCATTAAGTCAGGGATTGCTGGCGACAGCTTGCACCGTGCCGAAAATTGGAACCTGTGCAGGTTGCGGAAGTTGCATTATTGCGGTGGCGACTTTTACGGGTTTGGCGTTGAAAAAACACCGTGAAAAACGTGAACAAGGTCTTGAACCGTTTGAGATTCGTACCAAAAATGATTAAAGCACATCCCCCCCGCCCCCCTTTGAAGGGGGGAGATAAAAAAGCCCCCTT
Source organism: uncultured Pseudomonadota bacterium (assembly GCA_903876445.1). GTDB lineage: Bacteria > Pseudomonadota > Gammaproteobacteria > Methylococcales > Methylomonadaceae > UBA10906. The sequence goes on from CAIQZX010000180.1 coordinate 10,881, forward strand.
TTTGAAGGGGGTTGGGAGATTTGCTTTTTTGCTGTTTGCCACAAGTTCGTTCGCTTCTGACCAAAACGACAGTTGGCGCGGTTCGGTGCGAACAAAATTACAAACCGATAATCGTCACAACATGGAAGACGGCGATTACACGGGCGAAGCGTGGGGAACGCTGGTTTATAACAATCCGAATCAAAAATTAAACGCCAATTTCAGCGCGGTCAGTCGATTAAGCACGGATATTTATCGTGACAAACAACAGCTTTATCAAGCGTACGTCGAAAAGAGTTTTGAGTTTTTACCCGTGACGTTACGCGGTGGGCGTTTTGAAAAAAGCGATAATTTAGGCTTGTATTTAGTCGATGGCGCGACAGCAAAATATCAAGTTTCAACGCCTTTGAGTTTTGAAATTTATGGCGGACGACCGTTGCAAGTTGACCACGTTCAATCGTTGCGCGGGAATTTAGTTGGTGGAATTGAAAGCGCGTTGAATTTAGAGCCGAATTTCTCAACGTCGTGGTTCAAAGTTGAAAAAACGGATTTTCGCGTTGGCATGCAAGCCGTTCAGCGTAATGAAACGTTTTTACAAGATGCAATTCAACCAACTTTGCCCGTAACGAAAACGCCCGAAACCATTGCCGAAGAAATCATTACGCCTGCTATCAATCCCGAATTTAATTTGCTTTCGCCTGTGTTTAACGAAAGTTTGGTTAATGAAAATTTCGACATGATTGAAACGCCGCAACCGATTGAAGCGACCACGGTTGAAAATCAAACCGCCATAAATGCGAATTTCGACGTGTTGGGAATGCCAACGCAAACGTTGAGAAAACGCACGTTGACGACCTATCGTTACAACGCCGCGACGCATTTGACAGGCAATTTATTAGGCGAAAAAAAGCCGTTTGAAATTTACGTTAAAGGTTCTTATGCGAGTGAAAAAAGTCGGCTCGAAAATGTGTTTGTTGATGCGTGGTGGGATGTTTTTAAAAATGTGCGGCTGCGGAATTATTACGAAGCGTACCGACCCGTTCAACCTTACGTCACCTTTCGCGACCGTTTTTATTCGGCTTATGCGCTGGGTGAACAGCAAATTTGGCGCGGTTCGGTCGAGCATCGTTTTTCGAGTGATTTACGTTATTCAGCAGGCGTTCAAGTTGCCGACCGCAAAACGGGTTACAACGGTTACGGCGCGAATGCGAGCGTGAGTTATCAAGTCAAACCGAATATCAATTGGCAAGGCACGGTTGATTATTTGGAACTCAACAGCGGCGAATATGCGACCAGTTTTTACGTTTCGCACACGCACGCACTCGACAGCAAAAATCGTTACAGCGTGAATTTAGCGTTTCGTGATGAGCAGAAAAGTTTGTATCCCGAAAATTTCGCAACTGGTATTGAAACAGAATGGCAAACCATGATTAAAAATAATTGGGTGGTGGCGGTGAAAGCCAGTTATATCAACAATTCACAACTCACCAATGAATATCTAGGTTCGATGCAACTCACTTATTATTTCGATTATTTTCAGGCGAAAAAACCATGATTTGCCGTTCATTTTGGTTGATTATTTTATTCGTTTGGACAGGAACGGCGTTTGCAATGGATGCAAAAACGGACAATTCGTGGTGGGAAAACCGTAATCAAAAATCCGACGTTCATTATCCGCACAACGCGCATTTAGACATAATGAAACAAGAAGGCGATAGCTGTTTGCTGTGTCATTCTTACGCGAAATCGGACGTGGTGGATATTAAAAAATTGAAAAATTTAACCGTGATTGCCAACGAAGCCTTAAAACCAATTTGTCACAGTTGCCACGTTGACGAACAGCGTGCGCCGTGGCGGTGCGACGTTTGCCACACCGATAAAGAACGCATTCAACCGCCCGACCATAAATTTGATTACAAAAATCATCACAACGAAGCCGCGCGAGGCAATGAAAAATACTGTGAAACGTGCCATCTCGATGTGAATTTTTGCACCGATTGCCATTTGCGCCGCGACACGTCTGGCGCGGGTTATCATCCGTTAGGCTATCGAACATTGCACGGTTTGGAAGCGCGTTTTGATTCGGCACGTTGCGGACGTTGCCACAATGAAAATTATTGCAGTGACTGCCATGCGACACGTTAAAAGTTTGATTTTTTTGATTTGCTTGGTTTTCGTGATGCCGATTCAGGCGAAAATGGTTTCGCAAAATGGCAGTTTGCTTTTAACGCCGTCGCACGGAATGGGTAGCGCGTGGGGGAAAGCGAATTGCCAAAGCTGTCACGCGCTGCAACGTTTGCATGAAACCGTGCCGAAAACAAAAGCGATTGTGGATAAAAAGAAATTCGTCACTTGCACAGGTTGTCATGGCGATAACGGCGCGAAGAAAACCGAGCCGCAATGTTTGGTTTGTCACAATCCGCAAGATATGCCCGCGAATCCGATGCGAACGGGAAAACATCGACACGATTTTGATGCGTCGAAAGATTTGCCAACCACCAGTCGGCAATGTGTGGTTTGTCATGCTGCATCGGATATGGACGGCAAATTTGAGTTAGATGTTGATTTAACGCCATTTTCGCAAAATCCTAAAAAACCAAACGAACCGATTGAGCCTTATAAAGACCAAAACGAATTTTGTCTGCGTTGCCACAATCGCAATCATCAACAAAAAAATTATCCAATCATTCACGCGGGGCGACGCGACCAATCGATTGCCGCCGAAGACGATTATCGAAAAATTGATAAACACGGCGTGCCAGAAGGTTTAGGCGATGGGCTTTATAACGGTTTGCGTGACGGTTACAGCTATAAAAAAATTGTGGATTGCGTCGATTGTCACACGATGCACGGCACGACAAATAAAGGTTTGATTATTGATGATTCACGCAAAGGCGTATTTTTACTCGATTCTAAATTTCGCAACAAACCATACAGCGTGAAATTACTCGAAAATGACATGAATTACAGCCAACTTTGCGTGTTGTGTCACAACATGAAAACGGTTTCTGACGGCGGTGAAATCGACACAGGAAATGGTTTGAACGGCGTGCATTTCAACAACGGTTCGGATTGCGTGACTTGTCATAATCACGGCGAGCGCGTGCAGAAAGGCTTATGAGAATTTTTTATTTTTTATGGCTGATTTGCAGTTTTGCCTTTGCCGACGAATCCACCGATTGGCAAACGCAATCCTATAAACAATCAAAACATTTACCCGATTTGCATCACGCCGTTGATGTGAAATTGCTCGATGAAATGCAACCGCCAGCGGAATTTGTTTTAAAAGAAGATAGAAGAATCAGTTGTAAAACGTGTCACGGTTTAGAAAAAATCGCCGAAACGCCTTATGACAAAATCGATAAAAACGCGCCTGATTTTTTACGCAAAGACGGTTACAAAAAATTAGAAACGTTTTGTGCGAACTGCCACGATAAAAAAGCGCATGAACGCCCAAACATTCATTTGATGTTGAACGATGACGGCACGATTAAAAAAGAAAACTGTTTGTTTTGTCACAGTGAAATCAACGAACAGCGCGAAAAACTACGTCCATTAGTGGACACGCATTTGCGTTTGCCGCCTGAAAAAGTGTGCGTGGGTTGTCATTTGAAAACGCCACATTTCAACGCCGTTGAACACACTGACGCGAATTTGAAAGATTTAGAACAATCGCAAAGTTCCGCGAAAAATATGAAAGCGCGTTTGAAAAAAACAGAAACCGAGCAAGGCGTACATTTGCCAATTTCAGAAAATGATGAAGTGCTTTGTTTAACGTGTCATTCGCCACACGCAAAAGGGGTTTTAGGTGAAAAAAATCCTGCCAGTAATCAAGTCGATGGCGATATTAAAAAAGGCGTGGAATATGAAAACCACAGTTGGAATGACGTGATGGAAGCCGATAAACACGACCGTTTAGAAAAAATCGCCGAGACGTTGCCGCCTTATCAACGCCTTAAAAATGAAGTTTTATTACGTTTGCCAGCAAAAGACGGCACGTTATGTTTGAGTTGTCACGAGTTTGAGAATTAAACAATGAAAAATCCTTTTAAAACTGCTTTTCAACGTTGGCGCGATGTTCCAAAAGTGCAACGTTTTCGTTACACCACGATTTTTATTTCCTGCATTTTATTTTTAACGCCGCTCGCCATTTTGCCAAAACTCACGGGTAACAGTGATTTATGCGGGCGTTTGTGTATGCGGCGGTTTTATTTGTATTTTCCGAATATGTCGCTCGATGATTTTGCGACGCACGTTTCAGCGGCAATGATTGGCGTGATTGCGTTCGGTTTGATTTTGCTCACGACGTTATTTTTTGGACGAATTTGGTGTGGTTATTTATGCCCCGTCGGCGGATTTAGCGAATTAGTCAGCCGTTTGTTAAACGACCGTTGGAAAATCGAATACCGTTGGTTGCCGCAATTTCAAATTCGTTACAGCTATTTAGGAACGTATTTAATCGTTTTGCCAGCCATCGGTGTAAGCGCGTGTACGTTGTGTAATTTCGTGACCGTGCCACGTTTAGTCGAAGCCATGTCAGGCGGTGCGGGGGGATTAGCGTTTATTTTTTCAGCGGTAGGTTTGGTAAATTTATCGTTGCTTTTATTACTCGGATTTTTCTCAAGCAAAGGTCGCGCTTATTGCCAATTTATGTGTCCGATTGGTGCGATTGATGGAATTGTGAACAGTTTTGGCTCACGTTTTCGCAGCACGCACCGAATTCGTGTGGCAAAAGAACGTTGTACAGGTTGCAATGTTTGCGCGAGAAATTGTATGTGTGGTGCGATAAAAATGATTGATAAAGTCGCCACCGTTGAACAATCATCGTGCATGGATTGTCACGAATGCGTCGATGTTTGCGATTGGAACGCGATTGAATGGACAACAGCGTCGCGTCATAAAGAACCTAAGCGCGTTAAAAAAGGCACGGAAATTTTTCCCGACCCCGATTGGCAAGTGATTACATTCAAACCGCGTTTTGAACCCAAAGTCACACCCGTTCAAACGATTTCATGGGCGCGGGTGATTAACGCGACGATGATTTTAGGATTTTTGACCGCGTTGACAATTACCGTGGTTGTGCATTGATGAAGCGTTTTCAATTTTTCTTTTTGGCGTTATTGCTGATTTTTTGTAACGCGGCTTTTGCTGATAAACGCCAGCCTGATCCAGACGGCTGTTTTTCGTGTCACGGTTTGCCCGATTTGAAATATATCGATAAACAGGGGCAAATTCGCTCTGCTTCAATTTTGAAATCCGATTATTACGGTTCGTTGCATGGTTCAGTTCCGTGCAAAGATTGTCATCGAAAAATCACTGATTACCCGCATGAAGAAAAAGATGGTTTAGTAGATTGTGGCGAAAGTTGTCACGTTAAAGAACCTTCAAATGGCAAAGCATTCACGCACAAAGATATTGTCAAAGAATTTGAAAAATCGGCACACGGGAAAGGTTTAACCAAAGATTTTGCTGCTGGAAATCGAATTCAAGAAGATAAAGATTCGGCGTTGCCATCGTGTCGGCGTTGTCACGATAACGCACCGTATATTGCCGAGTCACAAATGGCAGCGTTCAAAAAAGAGTTTTCACACAATGATGCAGAATGTGGCACTTGTCACGAGGGTGATGCGTGGCGCAATCAATTTAGCGGTCACATTTTGCGCCGTTACATTGGTAATCATTTGAATAAAAATGTGTCTAATAAATTATGTATTGATTGTCACGGCAACATCGAAAAAATGGCGAAAGTTGAACAAGAAGACTCACAAACAAAAGAGAAAAAACCAGTCAGTTTAGAGTTCATTCATTCGACCGAAAGTTACGACAAAACCTTGCACGGACGTTTGTTAAAAGATGGAAATTTGGCGGGTGCATCATGCGTGGAATGCCACGCGCCAACAGGTTTGCATCATGGCATTAAGCGCAACGAAGATGTTGAATCATCGGTGAATGCCGCTCATCTTTCGCAAACGTGTGGGCAATCAAACTGCCACAAAGATTATTCTAAAAGTGTGGCGAATAATGGCTTTTTAAAATCAGAAATGCACAGCATAGCGACGCTAGGTTTAGGTGTTGAAACAAAAGTTGAAGATGTTTTGAAACCCGATTTTGAAACGTTTAAAGCGTTATCCATTTGGTACAAATTAGCCGCAATTTTGGGTTCGTTCGCGATGGTATTTTTCATAGGCAATATCGCGTGGAGCATTTTTGGTGATGCCAGTAAATTGAACAAAAATAACAATAATTCAATTTTAGGCGCGGAGAAATTCCAACGCATCATCATTGGTTCAAAACCGAAAAAGAAAGAAAGTTTGTTAGTAAAAATCAAACGGGTTTTAAGTGACAGCATAAAAAAAGTGCATCACCATTTCGTCAAACCCAAAGCAGTTGCCGACTATGAACACAAACACGATAAAAATGACGAGGACAAATCATGAGAATGTTTATTTTTATTTTTCTGTTTCTTGTTGAATCGGCATTCGCCACAGAAATTCGATTTCATCAACAGCAAATTGAAAATGTTACGCCAAATCAAACTGCAATCGACTTGTCGGCAAAAAAACTGCGTGAACATAAAGACGTTGAAATTGGTGAAAAACTGGTGATTCCACCGTTTCACAAACAAGCGGGCGAACTCGAAACCGCACCACAAAGTTTTTGTAGAACCTGTCACACGCCATTGCCGCATCAAAAAACCTTACGAACTCGCACGTTTAATAATATGCACGTTAAATTTGTCGCTTGTGAAACGTGCCATTTTGAAAATGAAAAACTGACTTATCGCTGGTTTGATATGGAAAAAACGCAATTTGTTTCAGGTGAATTGCGAATTGGTAAAAATCTCGATAATGAAAATGTGCGCCCTGTAAATCCAAAAATTGCGCCATTTTTAAATGATGAACGAATTTTTTTGCTGAAAAATGATGAGTTTGCAAAACAAATTGCCGCAATATGGAAAAGTGCAAATGAATCCGAAAAAGCCGTTTTGCACGCAAAAATTCACGCACCGTTGAATTGGCAAAAAACCGAGAAAACCCATCAAGGAACGCCTTGCCAAGAATGCCACAACGACAAAAAATCAAAACTCGATTTGCCAAAATTGGGCGCGAATCCTGAGCAAGTGCAAGCGATTCAAACGCACATTATTCCGCGCTTTTTAGAGCATTACAAAAACGATGACCAACGGATTACTATTCGTGAAATGCTACGTTAAGTTATTTTTGGCGATTTTTTTGTTGGCATGTTTTGCCAATTCGCACGCGGTAGAAATTACGGCTCAACGTGTTTTAGCAGCAAATTTAGCGCAACCTGTTGGCGTTATTGCTGAAAAAACGATTTTTTTAGATGCACAAGGTTTGCATTTTGAAAATGCGATTGTTGAAAATGAAAGCACGGCGTTAAGTGTTTTTGCTTATAAAAATGACATTTGGACAGCGAATCCAACCAAACGCGAGCTTTCGCGTTTTGATAATTCGGGCAAACTCACCAAAAAAATTGATGTTTCGCAAACTGCCGAAAGCAAAAATTCACCTGAACCTGTGGCGATTGCGGTTTATGAAGATGTGATTTATTGGGCTGACCGTGCGAATCATCGAATTTGTCGTTTTGATTTGGTAAAAAATGCGCCGCTTTCGTGTTTTGGTGAACGTGGCGAAATGGACGGACAGTTTCAATATCCATACCAAATGGCATTCGACCGTGACGGCTATTTGTACGTTGTCGATATTATGAATTCGCGGATTCAACAATTTGATAAAAACGGGCGTTTTTTTGCCACAATTGGCAAATTCGGCACATATAAAACGTCGTTATTTCGTCCAAACGGGATTGCAATTGATACCAAAACGGATTTGTTATTTGTCAGCGATAGTTATTTTGGCACAATCAAAGTTTTTCATAGTGGCGAATCATTGGGCGAATTGAGCGACCAAAATGGCAAAACGTTAATTTTAAAATCACCGACTTCGTTAGCTTTTCAAGATGGCAAATTGCTTGTTGCTGAAACGCTTGGAAATCAAATTGTTGAATTTTCAATCAATCCAAAATTCTCACAACCTGCGAAAAATAACGCTGCGCCTGTTGAACCGTCACAAAAAAATTGTTTAGCGTGTCATTTATCTTGGGTGAAAGAAACTGCAAAATCGGATGCAAAAGGCGAATTGCCCGATGCGTCATTTGCGATGTGTTACAGCTGCCACAACGGTGCAATCATAGATTCTCGTTTGCGAATTGGCGTAAATAAACAGCACGCAACGGTTTATGATGATGAAAAATTAAAAAAAGAACGTTTTGTTGAAAAACGGGCAGATAAATTGCCAAAAGATTTTCCACACGGTGAACATAACGAATTGAATTGTGCGACTTGCCACACGCCGCATACAAAAGATAATCCGCAACAAACCAACGAAACGCTTTACAAAGAACACGGTAATGCGTGGCTTCGCGTACCGAATAAAAACGGTGATTTGTGTGAAAAATGCCACGAATCAAAAGGTAAAAATGCACGTGAAAAAGAAACCAAAAATCGCGGTGTAAATCATCCTTTAGCGATTAAATTAGGAATGCCGCCCGAAAAAAATGCGCTCGGTTTTGCAACAGAATCGAAATTACAACAACACGGTTTGCCGAATTCGTTGTTAAAAAATGGCGGCGTTTTAGGCAATCAAAACGAAATGCTTTGCCAAAGGTGTCATCAAATTCACGGTGGTTTTGATAACAGCGCGTTGACCGTTTTGGAAAATGAAAAAGCCTCGCTTTGTTTGGAATGTCACGAGCGGCAATCTTCCGAAAACGAAAAAGACGCGCATAAAAAAGGCGTGCATCCTGTCAACATCAAACCAGACCCCAAAAAACACCCCAAACCGATGCAAAAAGACGGTAAAAACGTTGATTTTGTTAGCTGTCAAACTTGCCACGTTGTTCACGATGGCAAATTGGGTTCAGCGTTGCTTGAGAAAAAATATCCCACTTCTGACGCACTTTGTGAAACTTGCCACGACAAACAAGCCTCAAAAAATAAAGATGATGCGCGTCACAAAGGTATTCATCCAATCAATGTGAAACCTGACGAACCGATGAAACAAAATGACAAAGAAGTGAAATTTGTCACTTGCCAAAGTTGCCACAATGTTCATTCGGGAAATCCAGAAACGGCATTGCTTGATAAAGGCATCAAAGACGCAGAATCGCTTTGTAAAACGTGTCACAAACGCCAACACGCCAAAGATAAAGATGATGCCGCCGCAAAAGGTGTACATCCTGTGAATGTGAAAATGGACGACGAAGTTGAAATTGTCGCAGGTAAAAAAACCAAAGAAATCGGTTGTTTAACGTGTCACGCGGTTCACGAAGGCAAACCCGATACACCAGCGTTAGTTGAAAATTATCAAAATGGCGAATTGTGTTCGCATTGTCATCAAGGCAAACAGGCGATTGTGGGAAGTGACCACGATTTGCGAATTACTGCGAAAAATAAACCGAATCAATTTAACGAAAAACCCCAGCAAAGCGGCGTTTGTGGGACGTGTCACAGTTTGCATAAAGGCGATAAAAATCCATCGCATTTATTTTCAACGAAATCTGTCGTTGAAGATTTTGCTGACCGCGAATTGCAACATAGCAATTTTAAAGAAGACAAATTGTGCATTAACTGTCATCAAAAAAATGGTATTGCGGAAAAGAAAATTGTGGAATTTTTCAATCATCCGCACAAAGATATGGTTTTGCGTTCAGATAAAAAAGTTATGCCCCTTTTGAATACCAAAGAAAAAATTGATGACTTTGGTGAAATTGCTTGTAAAACCTGCCACGAGCCACATTTTTGGAGCGCGAAAATCAGCAAAAATGCGTTGCAATCTAAACCCAAATCGATTTTGTCTTTAGGTCAAACAGACAATGTTGAAGGCACACCGTTAAACAGTTTTCTACGAACCGAAGGTGTAAAAGGTACGTTTTGTGTGGATTGTCACGGCATGAATGCTTTGCCGAAATTTAAGTATTTCCACGACAAAGAAAAAGTCCGCAACATCGTGGATTATTTGCAATGACAAAACCTGCACCACGTTTGCTTTTAGCGTTGCCGATTATTTTGATTGTGTTTTTGGGTGCAATGTACGGCTACGGTTTGACGTATGACCCCAATAAAAGCCCGTCGCGCCTAATCGGTAAAGAAATTCCCGCCGTGAATTTACCGTCTTTAGCGAATACAGAAATCATTTTGAATAGCTCGGATTTTAAAACACCAGCGATTATCAACATTTGGGCTTCGTGGTGCAGCGCGTGTCGCGCTGAACATGAATTGTTAATGCAATTAGCAAAACAAGGCGTGACAATTTACGGCGTGGATTATCAAGATGATTTAGAAAATGCGCGGGCATATTTAAAACAATCAGGAAATCCATTTGCCACAATTATGTTTGATGGCGCGATGGCAAGCGCAATGCCA
>CAIQZX010000181.1 GCA_903876445.1 uncultured Pseudomonadota bacterium
CTGTTAAGCGTGTCGTTGCCTTCCATGCCGCTGAAATAGTTGGCAATGTTGCCGTCGCTTTTTTCTTGAATTAAATTGGCGAGTTCGTTGCCAGTGCCTTCAATCGCTTGGTCGCCCGATAATTCAAGGTATTCAACGTTTGGCGCGGCACTCAAACTAAATGAAACGGTGGCGTTGATTTTATCTGCTTTGCCACCTTTTGCATTTTCGACAATCGTATCTTCGGTGTTATCCATAAAATAAATATCGGAATCGTCGCCACCGACAAGCGTGTCCATTCCCAAACCACCGTCTAACGTATCCACACCCGCGTTGCCGACTAACTTATCATTGCCATCTTCGCCGCGAAGATAGTTATTCGCTTTGTTTCCCGTAATGGTGTTATCGGATAAATTGCCTGTGCCATTGCTGGCTTCATTGCCTGCTAAAATCAAATTTTCAACATTTGCGGTCAAGGTGTAATTCAACAACACGCTTTCGACAGTGTCATTACCGCTGCCAATTTCGTCAGTTTCAACAACAGAATCTTTGTAATTATCGACAAAGAAATAATCGTTGCCCAAACCGCCCGTCATCATGTCAGCACCCGCGCCACCGTTTAACGTGTCGTTGCCTTCATCGCCAAAAAGTTTGTCATCGTGTTTGCCGCCGTTTAACGAATCGTGACCGCTGCCACCGTTTAGCGTGTCTTTGCCATCTCCACCGCTCAACGTATCACTACCATTTTCACCATTTAGCAAATCATTATCTTTGCCGCCATCGATGAAATCATTTCCTAAACCACCGCTTAAGACATCGTTTCCTGCTTCACCGGTAATGCTGTCGTTATCTTTTGTGCCGTTGTTTTTATCTGCTTTTATTGTGCCTTTAAATTGTGCCATTTTTGAATCTCCGAGTTTTAGTAAAAGTTAAAAGTTAAAATTTGTATTATCAGGCTTTAAAGCAAGCCCCCTCGCTTCGCTCTCCCCCAGACTTTCAGGCTGCCCCCCTTCAAAGGGGACAAAACTATAAAATGAAAAGCTGTAGCTTTTATAATCTTTATCCCCCTTTGAAGGGGGAGCGGCGATAGCCGCAGGGGGATGTGCTTTAGTTCACCATTACGGACGGTCAATTATAATTGAATTTTTTAGTTTTAACTGACAAAACGCCCCGCAATAATTTCTTCCACCACTGATGAATCGGCAAGTGTTGAAACGTCGCCTAAATTATCAAATTCATTTGCAGCAATTTTTCGTAAAATGCGACGCATAATTTTTCCGGAGCGAGTTTTGGGTAAATTTGGCGACCATTGAAGCACGTCAATCGTGGCAATCGCACCAATCTTTTTGCGGACTAATTGAATTAACGCTGTTTTCAATTCCTCTGACGGCGGCGTGTCGTGTTTCAAAGAAACATACGCATAAATCCCCTGCCCTTTTATGGCGTGCGGAAAACCGACCACCGCTGATTCCGCCACGTTTTCATGCAAATTGAGCGCGTCTTCAATTTCTGCTGTTCCCATTCGATGCCCAGAAACATTTAACACGTCATCAACGCGCCCCGTAATCCAAAAATAACCGTCTTCGTCACGTCGTGCGCCGTCTCCAGTAAAATAATAATTAGGATAAAGTTTGAAATAAGTATCAATAAAACGTTGATGATTACCGTAAATGGTTCGTGCCATACCGGGCGTTGGGAATGGAATCGCTAACACGCCTTCTGCTGCGCCATGCAAAACGTTTCCGTGATGATTTAAAATCGCTAATTGCACACCAAAAAAAGGACGAGTTGCAGAAGAAGGTTTTAAATCGGTCGCGCCAACAAACGGGGCGATTAAAATGCCGCCCGTTTCGGTTTGCCACCAAGTATCAACAATCGGGCAGTCATCATGACCAACAACATGGTAATACCATTCCCACGCTTCAGAATTTATGGGTTCGCCAACGCTGCCCAAAATCCGCAAACTGGTTCGTGATGTGCGTGTCACAAATTCATCACCTTCCGCCATCAAAGCGCGAATCGCAGTTGGCGCGGTGTAAAAAATGTTCACTTGATGTTTATCGACAATTTCCCAAAACCGCGATGCCGTTGGATACATCGGCACACCTTCAAATATCAGCGTTGTTGCGCCATTGCAAAGTGGCGCGTAAATCACATAAGAATGTCCTGTAATCCAACCGGCATCCGCAGTACACCAATAAATTTCCCCTTCTTGATAATCGAAAATGTATTTATGCGTTATCGCGGCATAAAGTAAATAGCCGCCTGTGGTATGTAAAACACCTTTCGGCTTTCCTGTCGAACCTGATGTATACAAAATAAATAATGGGTCTTCCGCGTCCATCCATTCTGGCTCGCAAACATTTGAAGCTGTCGCTATTTCATCATGAAACCAAATATCACGGTTTTCATTCCAGTTAATGGGATTTGCGGTATTTTTCACCACAAAAACACTTTTTACATTCGGACAACTTTCGAGAGCTTTATCAACCGTGTCTTTCATGGGAATGACTTTTCCGCCACGATAACCTTCATCCGCAGAAATAACATACTGACAATCACAATCTAAAATCCGTCCTCTGAGTGATTCCGCAGAAAAACCACCAAATACAATCGAATGCACCGCCCCAATTCGCGTACACGCTAACATCGCAACCGATACTTCCAAAATCATGGGCATATAAATACAAATGCGGTCGCCTTTTTGCACACCGTGTTTTTTCAAAACGTTAGCGAATTTACAAACTTGTTCATACAGTTGCGCGTAAGTGAGTTTTTTATCTTGTTCAGGATTATCGCCTTCCCAAATAATGGCGGTTTGATTACCGCGCGTCTCTAAATGCCGGTCTAAACAATTTGCACTGACATTTAATTTTCCACCTTCAAACCAACGAATTTTTGCGGTTAAAAGATCGTAGTCCAAAACAGTGTGCCAAGGCGTGTGCCAATCTAAAAACTTTTCCGCCTGTTCTGCCCAAAATTCTTCAGGGTTTTGAATCGATTGTTGATACAGCGTGTGATATTGCTCTGCGTTAATGTGTGCTTTGTCGGCGATTTTAGATTTGATGGGATAAATTTTGTGGTCTGACATGGCGCTCTCAAAAAGTATTAAATTTTTGAAATTCTACCAGAAACCCGATGATTTTATTTTTTGCCACAAAAGAAAAACCGCCTGATGATTGCTCATCAGACGGTTCTTCCCCACATTTTTCAACACACAAAACACCGGATTTAACTACACACCAGTTCCTACTTGTAATGCGTCAAACCAATCTAAGAAACGTTTAACGTCATCACCTTTAAACATCCGCCCATGTTGCGGAGCTAAAATATCTATATCTAAATTTCTAACACGATCAATCCAAGCGCGTTTCGCTTGATTTGATGGCATCATGCGTTGATGATAGTACCGCATTTTTTCAACGTGACTATCAAATCGCTCAACAAATACAGGCGCATTTGCTGATTCAAACGCTGAACCTACACTGCCACACATTAAAATTTTCGCTTGCGGATCATAAACATGAAAGTTACAAGGCGAATGCAAATAATGAGCAGGAATAATTTGTAATTCCACAGATTCAATTTTAATCGTTTCACCATTATCTGGAATCGGAACATATTGAATCGATTCACAACCGAAATGGCGAATATAGCCTTCCCAAAGTGCTGGCGCGTGCAACTTAGCATTTGATAACGCTTGATCCCACAAACCTAACGACGAAATCACGTCTGGGTCTTGATGCGACGCAAACAAATCCGTAATTTGGTCAACAGGCGCATGATGTAAAACTGCCGCCATCATTGGCGCAAATAATTCCGTGCCACCTGGCTCAAGTAATAAACATTTATTCGCGGTACGAACAATATATTGATTACTATCAATAATGCTTTCTGGTTTATTTTCATCACGTCCGAACATCACCCATTGATGCGCTCCTTCGTAAATTTTGGTCATTTTCATCAAATTGCGCGTGATACCCGCCGTTCAGGGCGGGGAGGTAAGCGCGGCGGCGATAAGCCGCCCTCAATCACGCATTCTCCTGTTTGCGTTGGCTTACTTACTGTTAAAATAACTCCGTCTTTTTAGACCTACCGCAGGGCTTGCGGGATGTTAAGTCTGCGGAGAGTGTGTGAGTCTTGGGGGAATATGGGTTGGTTCGACACCGTAAAATTCCCTCTGGGATTTTACGGCGATAACCAAGCTACCCTCGAGCTACACTCTTTGAAACAGAAACCTAGATTGCGAAACCTAGGAATCCCCGTTCCCTTTAGGGCGGGGAGGATGTCAAAAGGATAATGCTCCTGTAA
>CAIQZX010000182.1 GCA_903876445.1 uncultured Pseudomonadota bacterium
ACTGGCTCACCTTTAAACGATTACATTATCGGTTCAGCTGATGTGAACGTTATCACTGGCGGCAATGGTGTAGATACATTGACCGGTGGTCTTGGTGCTGACATTTTTGCTTACACGACTAAAACAGTAGGTGCTTTCAAAGCTGAAACTGGAGGCGCGGGCGTTGACAAAATTACTGATTTCAAATCTGGTGAAGATAAAATTCAGCTAACTGTTGATTTGGGAAATGCCGCTTTAGTAAAAGCAGTGGGTGGTGTAGCTTATGTGCCTAATGACTCTCTAAAAACAACTGGCACAGCTATTGATTTTGTAACAACAAAAATTAATGCTGGAGCTACGACGGCTGTGACTGCCAACCCAACGGAATTGGGACGCTTCATTTTTGACAGTGCAACCAAAACCCTTTGGTTCGATGCAAAAGGTGATGATACTGTTTCTGCAGCTGGGGTTGTTTTCTATGGAACTGCACCTACTACCGCCGCACCGACAGCTGACGACTTCCAAGTTGTTCAACTTACAGGAACATCTACAGCATTAGCTGCAACTGATTTTATCTTTGCATAATCACAGTTAGCTTCTAAGCTGTAACAAAAACCGCCCCTTCGGTTCACGCCGAAGGGGCGGTTTTTTTGTGTGTTATGATTTGGTTTTGAATTTCACAGAATGGGGAAAATAATGGCATTGGTAATGTTTGACACACATCAATTTATTCAAACTTTGCAAGCGTCTGGTTTTGAGCAAAAACAAGCTGAGGCGGTATCGAATGCGTTTCGTCAAGCACAAGAACAAGTTGAACTGGTTACAAAACACGATTTGAAAGAATTGGAATTGACGTTAAAAGGTGAGATGCAAGAACTCAAAGGCGAAATACAATCGATGCGAGCTGAAATCCAAGCGGCAGAATATCGCATGACGATTAAATTGGGTGCGATGATGGTTGTAGCGGTTGGCGCAATGGCAACTTTGGTGAAAGTTCTGTGATTTGATGATGAAAAATTGCTTTCGGGAAACTGAAGGGCGGTTTTTTGTGTGGAAAGCACCTCCCCCGCGCGTTGCGCTGCCCCCTCCAAAGGGGGCGGTAATCCAAAGGGGCGAGGGTGAGTTTTTTTTGTTTTTCCCCCGTTGGAGGGGGAAGCCGTAGCGAAGCGAAGGCAGGGGGAGGTGCTTTAGGCGCGTGACATAGCCAAAACATTATAAGCTGAAGGATAGTATTTCGAATTCGTTTAACGTTTCATTGAGAACTTAGCCTATAATTCAAGCCTTTTTTTATTTATAGAATTTTATGGATTTTCAATTACTTTCTACCGATGGACACGCAAGGCGTGGACGTTTAACGTTTGAACGTGGGATCGTTGAAACACCGATTTTTATGCCTGTAGGAACTTATGGCGCGGTAAAAGCCCTCACACCTGAAGATTTGCTTGGCATTGGCGCACAAATCATTTTAGGCAATACGTTTCATTTAATGCTTCGTCCTACGACAAAAGTCATTCAAGCGCACGGAGATTTACACGATTTTATGAATTGGCAAAAACCGATTTTGACCGATTCGGGTGGTTTTCAAGTCTTCAGTTTAGGCGCGTTACGCAAAATTAAAGAAGAAGGCGTGACGTTTAAATCGCCCATTAACGGCAGCAAAATTTTCATGTCGCCCGAAAGTTCGATGCAAGTGCAACGCGAATTAGGGTCAGATATTGTGATGATTTTTGATGAATGCACGCCCTACCCTGCCACAGTTCAAGAAGCCGCAGATTCGATGCGTCTGTCATTACGTTGGGCAAAACGCAGCAAAGATGCACACGCCGATAATCCCTCAGCCTTATTTGGAATTGTACAAGGCGGAATGTACGAACATTTGCGCGAAGAATCGATTGCCGGTTTATTGGATATTGGTTTTGATGGTTACGCAATTGGTGGCTTATCGGTCGGCGAACCAAAAGAAGAAATGATGGCAACGCTTGATGCGATTCATCAAAAAATGCCCACCAATAAACCGCGTTATTTAATGGGTGTGGGAACACCAGAAGATTTGGTTGAAGCCGTTTCACGCGGGATCGATATGTTTGATTGTGTGATGCCAACACGAAATGCACGAAATGGTCATTTATTTACAACATTTGGTGTGGTGAAAATTCGCAATGCACAATATGAATTCGACACAAAACCGATTGATGAAAATTGCGATTGTTACACTTGCCAAAATTATTCACGCTCGTATTTGCGTCATTTGGATAAATGCCAAGAAATGCTCGGTTCGCGCTTAAACACGATTCATAATTTGCATTATTATTTAGATTTAATGGCGAAAATGCGCGATGCGATTGAAAACGGTGAATTTGAAGGGTTTAAAAAAGAATTTTATGCAAAACGCACAAAGTAATTGATGACTAGAAAACATATTTTAAATGCTCGCCGATTGCTTTGCCCGATGCCTGTCATTCGGACACAAGAAGCGGTGAAAAAATTAACGAGGGGTGAAATGTTAGAAATTGTCGGTACGGATTCTGGTATTTTGCAAGATATTCCAGCGTGGTGTCGCATAAATGGACATACTATTTTAGAAACTCGAACCGATGATTTTGACTATTATGTTGTCTTACAAGTAGGAAAATAATTATGTCGAAAAACCATTCGCACGGTAAACACACACACGGGCATTCGCATTCACACACTAAAGACACCGAAGTTTTAACGCCAGATTTATCAAAATTGAAACGACGCGCCAGTTATGTTGGCGCGTTTATCAATGTTTTACAAACGTTAATTAAAATTACTTTTGGAATTTTAGGACAATCCGCCGCATTAGTTGCGGACGGTATTCATTCGTTATCTGATTTGTTGAGTGATGCGCTGGTTATTACCGCCGTGCGTTTAGGTAGTCGAGATGCCGATGCAGAACATCCTTACGGACATCGACGTTTTGAAACCATTGCCAGCGTCATTTTAGGTAGTAGTTTAATTGTGATTGGTATTGGAATTGGTTGGGCGGTGTTTGAACGAATGACGAATCCCGAAAATTTACCCGTACCAAATGAATTAAGTTTAGCCATTACAGCGGTATCAATTTTATTGAATGAATGGCTTTACCATTACACAAAACGGATTGCGAAAATAACGCGCTCAAAATTATTGTTAGCTAATGCGTGGCATCAACGCAGCGATGCGTTTTCATCGATTGTCGTTTTAATTGGTATTGGCGCAGTAATGCTTGGTTATCCATTGGCAGATGCCGTGGCAGCCATTATTGTTGCGTTATTAGTCACTAAAATTGGTTTGAATTTAATTATCGATGGCATAAAAGAATTGGTTGATACGGCATTACCTAAAAATCTGGTTGCTGAAATTCGTCACACGATTTTGGATATTGATGGCGTAGAAGATATTCATTTGTTGCGGACACGTTATATGGGTGAAGATGCTTTAATTGATGCACATATTATTGTTGATTCACGAATTAGCGTGTCAGAAGGACATCGGATTGGCGACAGAGTACGCGATGAATTGATTGAAAAATTTGACGATGTGATGGAGGTTTTAGTTCATGTTGATCCAGAAAACGATGAAGCCTTATATGAAAATGTGAAACCTTTAGCGCGAGCAGATGTACAACATTTATTAACGCAGTATTTTCCTTATTTATTACCCTATTTGAATGATTTTCGGATTCATTATTTGAATCAACAAATCGAAATTGAATTGATTTTGCCGTTTAATGTAAGCAAACAAACGGATTTATTAGCGTCGGTGAACGTCACAATTGAACAACTTCAACGTGACGTATCGCAAGTAAAAAGCGTATTTCTATTTTTCAAAATGTGATTAGATTTCTTTTTCCGACGCGCGTTTTGCTTCCAAGAATTCCATAATTGCAAACATCAATTCGCGCGTGCCTTGACCGTTAATTGCCGCAATTTTGAAAACCGGAGCCGTCCAGTTCAGGGCATCAATAATTTCTTGGCAATGCGCGTTGAGTTCTTCATCTAACACTCTATCGATTTTATTTAATACTAACCAACGGGGTTTATTTGCTAGATTTTCATTCCATTTTTCAACTTCAGCAATGATTTTTTTCGCTGCCGAAACCGGAGATTCACTGCTTTCATACGGTTCAATATCGACTAAATGCAGCAATAACCCTGTTCGTTCTAAATGTTTTAAAAATTGTAAACCTAAACCCGCGCCTTCTGCCGCGCCTTCGATAACCCCAGGAATATCGGCAATAACGAAACTCCGCAGCTCATCAATCCTTACTACGCCTAAATTCGGATAAAGTGTTGTGAATGGATAATCGGCAACTTTTGGTGTCGCAGAGGAAACAGCACGAATCAAACTGGATTTGCCGGCATTCGGCATTCCTAATAAACCAACATCCGCAATTAACGTTAGTTCTAAATTCAATAAACGATGTTCACCGGCTGTACCTTTACTGGCAATTTGAGGCGCACGATTTACGCTACTTTTAAAGCGCGTATTGCCTAAGCCATGAAAACCGCCTTGCGCGACTAATAACGTTTCGCCTTCTTTGACTAATTCACCCAAAATTTCGTTAGTTTCAGAATCTGAAACGCGCGTGCCAAGCGGTACGGAAACATAACAATCGTCCCCTTTTCTGCCTGTACAATTCCGCGCCATGCCATTTTGACCGCGTTGAGCGCGATAAACCGATTGATAACGGAAATCGACCAGCGTGTTCATGTTTTCAACACCAACTAAATAAACACAACCACCATTACCACCATCGCCACCATCTGGACCGCCAAGCGGAATAAATTTTTCGCGGCGAAAACCGATTGTGCCATTTCCACCATCACCCGCTTCTACACGCACTTGTGCTTCGTCAACAAATTTCATACTGTACTCAATTCAAACTGATATAAACGAAAAAAGCCCCAACCATTCGGTGGAGCTTCTTCAGTCGTTGCTGCTTGCCAAAAATGGCGAGCAATTATTTATGCTGCGACGACAATGCTAACAAATTTACGGTTGTTAGAGCCTTGAACTTTGAAAACCACAACGCCATCTGCTTTTGCAAATAAGGTGTGATCTTTTCCCATACCAACATTTGTGCCGGCATGAAAATGCGTACCACGTTGACGAACAATAATGCTACCTGCGGTAACAGTTTCGCTGCCGTAACGTTTAACACCTAAGCGTTTTGCGTTGGAATCACGTCCGTTGCGGGTACTACCGCCAGCCTTCTTATGAGCCATTTTAAACTCCTCTTATTAAGCAGAAATGCCAGTAATCTGGATTTCAGTATAGTATTGACGATGACCCGCTGTTTTCATGTGGTGCTTACGTCTTCTAAATTTAACGATTTTGATTTTTTTGTGTCTGCCTTGAGATAAAACAGTCGCTGTAACTTTGCCGCCGTTAATAAATGGCAAACCGACTTTCACATTACCTTCGTCTTCAACCATTAAAATTTTGTCGAATTCGATACTATCGCCTTCGCCGAGTTCTAATTTTTCTACTTTTAAGTAGGTACCTTTTTCTACGCGGTATTGCTTACCGCCTGTTTCAATTACCGCATACATTGCGTGAACTCCAAAAATTAAGAATTTATTCTATAAATAGCCGATGATTATATTTTTATAACCTAGTTGCGTCAATGATTAGATTGGTTTGCATAAAGTTTGCTGTTTTCAGTAAATTGTCTTATTCGAATTGATGGCGTAAAGTTTGAATTTTTATTTTGCAAACTAAAAAACCATGAAAACTCTTTTTTCTCCCATTGAACCATTCAATTATTTCTTTTTAAAAACCGACAATGTGCATTCTATCTATGTCGAGCAATGTGGTAATCCAAATGGCGTTCCTGTTGTATTTTTGCATGGTGGTCCTTGTTCAGGTTGTAAACCGGATCATCGTCGTTTTTTTGATCCAAACTTTTACCATATTATTTTATTGGATCAGCGTGGTTGTGGGCGTTCATTGCCTTTTGGTGAATTAGAAAATAATACATTATTCGATTTAATTTCTGATTTAGAGCAAATTCGCGCCTTTTTAAAAATCGAAAAATGGATTTTATTTGGTGGCTCTTGGGGAGCAACATTGTCGTTAGCCTATGCCCAAAAACATATTGAACGAGTACAAGCCATGATTGTACGCGGGACTTTTTTAGCACGCTTGCAAGATATGCACTGGTTTTTGAGCAAATACGGTGTGGCTTCCATTTATCCGGAAATGTGGGAATACATTTTTGATAGCATCCCGAATTCTCAACGAACTGACGATTTACTTGCTGATTTATGTCGTGTTTTGTGGGGTAAAGATGAATTAGCCGTTCGTCGCGCTGTCAAAGCATGGCAAGCATGGGGCGGACAAGTGGCATTAGGAAATTTATTTGAATTTCGTGATGAACACATCACAGAGAAAAATATCAAACAAGTACGAATGGAAGTGCATTATGCAAAACATTCATACTTTTTAGCTGAAAATGAATTGTTATTACATTGCGATAAATTACAACATCTACCGATTACCATTATTCACGGGCGACAAGATGTAGTTTGTCCTATTGAAGCGGCGTGGAAATTACATCGCGCGTTGCCGAACGCAAAATATATCATTTTGAAAAATTCAGGGCATATCGCACAAGGTGATGAAATGATTGATGCACTCATCAATGCCACAGAAGAAATTCGTTTGAATTAGCAAAATGTAAGCCTGCTTTTTGAAACAGGCTTCTTTTGAATTTTTCGACTGTAATTATTTTTTTATCGCGCTTTCTTGTTCAATTAAACGATTCATGATTTCAATCATTTTTTCGTTTGATCCGGCAAGTGGTCCGCTGGTTTTATATTTGCCGTTGATGATAATAGCTGGCACACCAGAAACGCCATATTTTGCAGCTAACGCTCCGGCTTGTCTTACTTTCATATCAATAGGGAAAGAATTATAAGCCGCTTTGAAATCTGCTTCAGCGACACCATGAGCAGCGAAAAATTTCGTTAATTGTTCTTCTGTTTCCAAATGTTCTTTTTTGATTTGGATAGTATCGAAAAAATCAGCATGAATTTTGTCCACAACACCTAGAGCTTCCGCAGTGTAATAGGCTTTTGCGTGTTTACCCCACAAATCGCTAAAAACAGCAGGTTGACGGATGAATTCCACATTTTTCGGTAATGTTTTCACCCATTTCGCCAAAGTCGGTTCAAAATCAAAACAATGTGGGCAGCCGTACCAGAAAAATTCAATAACCTCAACTTTGCTGACATCGTGTGTAGGAAGTGCTGGCGTAAGAACTTCATAACCAACGGGTTCAGCAGCCATAATTTGGGTTGGATTCAATATCGCCGTCATCGCAACAGATAACGCGAATAAACCAGAGCGGGTAAGATTTTTAAGCATTTTTATTTTTCCTGTTTCATAGTAGCAATTCGTATTGCAACAGCTTTAATTTCAGCATCGGTCATTTTTCCTGCAATCATGTGCATCATATTTTCAGGATGATTTGCGCGTTTACCGGTTTTAAAATCGGTTAAGGCTTTGACTAAATAGGAAGCGTGTTGAGATTTGAGCGACGGGAAACCAGCAGGTTGATTTCCTTCGCCGTGTGGTCCATGACAGGCGATACACGCGGAAACTTCGCGCTTCAAATCTCCGTTGCGATATAAATCGCCACCCAATTTAATCATCGTTTCATGTTCTGTACGTTCTTCTGCCGTATTCAATGGTTCTTCATGCTCGCCTGTTATTTTTTGATCCGCGTAATAATTCGCAATATCGACCATGTCATTTTCAGTCAAACTCATTGCCAACGTTGTCATCATCGGATCTTTGCGTTCACCGGATTTAAAGACTTTGAGTTGATTTATGATATATCCGGCATTTTGTTGTGCAAGTTTCGGAAACATTTCCATTGTGCTATTTCCATGTTCACCGTGACAACTTACGCATGAAGCCACTTTTTGTTTGCCAGCATTCACGCTATCAGCGTGCGTCATTTCAGCATGAATTTGACCACTCAAAAGAGCGGTTAAAGCAAAAGCGAGAGCTTTTTTGTGCATCAGATTTTTCCTAAAAAGAAAGAAGTAAAAGCGCGTTAAGTGTACACAAAGCCGCGTGTGTGCTTAAATTCTAACCCAAATCAACCTTCTACGCGAGAGACCATGAATCCGCTGTATTTTCAAGCCAAATTTATTAACAGTTCACCCGATTTAAAATCTACGCCTCCCGATTTAGGTTTAGAAATTGCCTTTGCAGGACGTTCAAATGCAGGAAAATCGAGTGCCATTAACACTCTTACGCGCCAAACCGGTTTAGCACGAACCAGTAAAACACCAGGGCGGACGCAAGCCTTAAATTTTTTCGAAATCGATGCAAATCAACGATTTGTTGATTTACCTGGTTACGGCTACGCAAAAGTGCCGTTACCCGTGAAAAAAAAATGGCATCAATTGATGGAAACTTACTTAACGAAACGGAAATCGTTATGCGGCATGATTTTGGTGATGGATATTCGTCATCCGCTAACCGAATTTGATTGGCAAATGATTGAGTGGTGTCAACACGCTGCATTGCCGTTGCATATTATTTTGACTAAATCCGATAAATTGAATTTTGGCGCGGCAAAAAATACACTGTTACAAATCGAAAAAACATTGAGCGAATTGGAAACACCACTGACATTACAATTATTTTCGGCATTGAAAAAAAGTGGTATTGATGAAATCCATGCTGCATTAAACCGATTATTTTTGGCTCGCTCATAATTGACATACGCATGATTCGAATTTTACTTTTATGGGCGGTTTTAATTGCGGTAAATCTCTTCATTCGCCCGTTAATGCCTATCGACGAAACGCGCTATGTCAGCGTCGCGTGGGAAATGTGGGTGCGTGATGATTTTTTAGTGCCGTATTTAAATGGCGAAACGTATAGCCATAAGCCGCCGTTACTGTTTTGGCTAATGCAATTAAGTTGGTGGGTATTTGGAGTAAATGATTGGACACCCCGCCTTATTTCGCCTTTATTTGCTTTAGGCACGACCTTGTTATCGGGTTTCGTCGCACGCGAATTATGGCGTAATCGCCCGCAAGTTGCTGAATATACGCCTTTGATTTTACTCGGCACGTCGTTCTGGTTAATTTACAGCACGTTAACCATGTTCGATATGTTGCTGGCATTTTTTGTTTTATTGGCAATTTACAGTTTATTGAAATTTTCAAAATCGAATTCTTGGCGTGACGTATTTTTATTAGGTTTCGCTATCGGTGGCGGTGTTTTCAGCAAAGGGCCGGTTGTTTTATTACAAATTTTACCGGTCGCGTTACTTGCACCGTGGTGGCTGGAAACAAAAACAGCTAATTTTCGTTGGAAATCGTGGTATTTAAAAATTGGCGCAGCCGTTTTAATTGGCGCAAGTTTAGCGTTAGCGTGGGCAATTCCAGCGGGGATTTCTGGTGGCGAAGCGTACAGAAATGCTATTTTTCTAGGGCAAACGAGTGGACGTTTAGTAAAGTCTTTTGCTCATCAATTACCGTGGTATTGGTATTTAGAACGCTTACCCTTGTTATTATTGCCATGGATTTTTTTCAAACCACTCTGGCAAGGCACAAAAAAAATTACGCTAAAGGATTCTGGCGCTCGATTTTGTATTGCTTGGTTATTGCCTGTTTTGATGGCTTTTTCATTGGTTAGCGGCAAACGGATTCATTATTTATTACCGTTAATTCCCGCGTTAGCTTTATTGTTGGCGCGAATTGCTGATGAAATAAAAGAGGTCGAAAAATGGCAAAAAGCCTATTTTCGGGTTTTTCTGTTGTTCACATTTTTGTTTATAGTTGCGACCGCTTTTACTGTGTTAAACAACCATTATCATTGGGTTAAAAATTTAACACTGGGAGGAAATTCGTCAACTATTTTGGCATTTTGTATTTTATTTGTTGTGCCATTTAGCGTGTTTTCAATCAAAATGAAAAACGTGACACAAATTATTTTTCAAACCTGCATTATCTCGATTATTTTGCCGACATTTTTAGCGGTATGTTATTTAGAAACAAACGCCGAACGGTTTGACACAAAACCTATCGCCGAAAAAATTGCCCAATTTCGTGCTGAAAATAAAGGCGTTGCGTTTTATACCGGAAAATATCACGCACAATTTCAATTTACTGGACGTTTAACTCAACCTTTGACGTTGCTAAACTCGTCTGAAAAGTTAGAAGAATGGATACAAACAAATCCTGATGGTTTTGTTCTATTTGATTCTGAAAATTTACCACAAGACATTTTGATTTATTCTCATGCCTATCGTTCAGGACAACTCGGTTTTATTAGCAGCGAAATGGTATTACAAAAACGTCCTGATTTGATTCACACTTCACCAATTTCATAATTCCGTTATTTATGCAAAAAAATACCTTCAATCTTCCCTTCCCTAGTTCAGAAGAACCAACAGTAAATTGGCTTGGTTTAAGCGGTTGTGCGGATGCACTCGCCTTAGCAACTGCGATTCAAATACATCAACGTTTATTTATTATTGTCACGCCGAATGCTTACAGTGCTTTACGTTTAGAACATGAACTGGCGTTTTTTTTAAATCATTCGCATCCAATTTTGCATTTTCCGGATTGGGAAACATTGCCGTTTGACGTTTTTTCGCCATTACCCGAAATTGTGTCCGAACGGTTGCAAACTTTAATGACATTACCAAATGTAAAAAGTGGCGCGTTGATTGTCGCGGTTAATACACTGATGCACCGATTAACGCCGCCTGAATTTTTAGCACAGCAGCATATAGTTTTAAAAATTGGTGATTCACTTTCTGATATTTCAGCGGAATTAAAAAAATTAGGTTATGAAGCTGTCACGCAAGTTTTTACGCACGGTGAATTTGCGTTACACGGTTCGATTTTAGATATTTTCGCAATGGGAAATCGCGTGCCATTGCGTTTAGAAATAACCGCCGGTTCGATAAGTTGTTTACGCGCTTTTGATGTTGAAAGCCAACGCGCCTTTTCGACCGATGAACACATTGATTCTTTAACAATTTTGCCTGTGCGCGAATTTCCATTTGACGATGCTGCGATTCAAAAGTTTAAAAATCAATTTAAAAATCGGGGCGTATTTTATGATGATGTTAGTCGAGGTATTTCCGCGAGCGGTTTAGAATACTATTTGCCATTATTTACAGAAAAAATGGCAACATTGTTTGATTATCTACCGGAAGACGTTTTATTTGTCACGTTGCCGAATTTAAAAGTTGCCATTTCCGATTTCGATGAAGTCATAAAAAGTCGTTTTGAATTACGGAAAGAGGATTCTGAACGTCCTGCGTTATCACCTGAAACATTATTTTTATCACCAAAAAACTTGGCGGATGAATTTAAAAAACATGAACAAATTAACTTGGATGTTTCCGATAAACTGCCTGACATCAGTTTCAACACCCATTTCAAACAACCCGCTTATGCGTTAACGCAATTTGTCACCAATTTCAAAGGCAAAATTTTATTTATCGCTGAATCGGCGGGACATCGAGAATCGTTGTTACAAACGCTTAAACGCGAATCTATTTACCCAAAAGTCGTTGCGGATTGGCAATCATTTTTAAGTTCTGAACATACACATTGCATCACGGTCGCGTCATTAGATGTTGGTTTGATTATCGAAAAACCAACTATCGCCTTAATTACCGAAAGCCAATTATCAGGCGAAAAAGTCGCACAACGTCGTCGCCGTAAAACATCCTCGCGACAATTGGAAACACTGGTTGCGAATTTAAATGAACTCACGATTGGCGCACCTGTTGTGCATTTAGAACACGGTGTTGGGCGTTATTTAGGTTTACAAACATTGGTAATTGGCGGAATGAGCGGTGAATTTTTAGCTCTCAGTTACGCAAATGATGCAAAACTTTATGTGCCTGTTGCATCGTTACACGTTATTTCGCGTTACACAGGTATGAGCGAAGACAATGCGCCATTGCACAAATTGGGTAACGATCAATGGCAAAAAGCGAAACAAAAAGCGATTGCCCGAATTCACGATGTTGCCGCTGAATTATTAGAAATTCATGCAAAACGTGCCGCTCACGAACACGCGGCAATTCCATTATTTGAGCGCATGGACGCAGACGAATATGTCAGTTTTGCACGCGGTTTCCGCTTCGAAGAAACGCCTGATCAAGCTCGTGCCATTCAAGATATTATTGATGATTTTAACCAAGCTAAACCGATGGATCGCGTGATTTGTGGCGACGTGGGTTTTGGGAAAACGGAAGTGGCGATGCGAGCGGCATTTTTAGCGGTTCAAACTGGTAAGCAAGTCGCGGTTTTAGTCCCAACAACATTATTAGCACAACAACATCACGCTAATTTTTGCGACCGTTTTGCTGATTCTGCGATAAAAATTGAATTGTTATCACGTTTTGTTACGCCTAAAGAACAAAAAGAAATTTCTCAACAACTCGAAAAAGGCACTGTTGATATTGTCATTGGCACGCACAAATTGCTGAGTGAAGGCTTGAAATATAAAAATTTAGGACTGGTAATCATCGATGAAGAACACCGTTTTGGCGTGCGCCAAAAAGAACAATTTAAAAAACTACGCGCTGAAATTGATTTGCTTACGTTGACCGCCACACCGATTCCACGCACGTTAAACATGGCAATGAGCGGGCTGCGTGACATTTCGATTATCGCGAGTCCACCGCCAAATCGTCACCCTATTAAAACGTTTATTAACGAATGGCAAGATGAACAAATCCGCGAAGCCTGCCAACGTGAAATCAAACGTGGCGGACAAGTTTTTTTCTTGCACAACGATATTAAAAGTATGGAAAAAATGGCGGAAGTCTTAGGACGGCTAATTCCTGAAGCACGGATTGAAATTGCCCACGGACAAATGCACGGCAAAGAACTCGAACGCATCATGCTCGATTTTTATCATCAGCGTTTTAACGTTTTGCTGAGTACCACCATTATCGAAAGTGGCATTGATATTCCAAGTGCGAATACGATGATTATCAATCGCGCAGACAAATTAGGTTTAGCTGCTTTGCATCAATTACGCGGACGAGTTGGACGTTCACATCATCGGGCGTATGCCTATTTTATTGTGCCGCCAAAAGCCTTAATGACAGCGGATGCGATTAAACGTTTAGATGCCATTGAAGCAGCGGGAGATTTAGGTGCAGGTTTTATGCTTTCGAGCCACGACATGGAAATTCGTGGCGCAGGCGAATTATTAGGCGATGGTCAAAGCGGACAAATTCAAGAAATCGGTTTTACACTTTATACTGAATTATTAGAGCGTGCTGTTTCAGCGTTGAAATCGGGGAAAAATATCGAACTTGAATTACCTATGAGTAACGGCGCAGAAATTGAGCTGCAAGCGACAGCCTTAATTCCTGATCACTATATATTCGATGTTCATGTGCGTTTGGTGCTTTATAAACGCATTGCAAATGCCCAAACAGCGGAAGATTTGCACGATTTACAAATTGAAATGATTGATCGATTTGGCTTGTTGCCTGAGCCGACAAAAACATTATTTATTATGACCGAACTCAAACAACAAGCCACGAAAATGAGTATCAAAAAAGTTGAACTCCATGCCGAAGGTGGACGGGTATTATTTTTGCCAGAGCCAAATATCGATTTTGGAAAATTGATTTCGCTAATTCAAATAGAACCGAAAATTTATAAACTTGATGGACAAGATAAATTACAATTTTTGCAGAAATTTGAAAATGTTGAGCAAAAAATCAAGTTTGTTACCGCATTATTTTTGCAATTAAAAAATAATGTTTGACCTATGAATTCAAAAAAACAGTTCAACCTTGTTGCAAATAGCGAATCGTGATATAAATTCGCGTTCATTTCAGTAACAATCCTCACGTTTATCGTCACGTTTAAAAAGGGTGCCTAGTGATAATTCACAGGTTTTTTAAACGGGATAATCGGTGGCGTAACCCAATGGGACAGCCAGTCCCAACTTATTTAGGAGAAATAAATGGCAGCAGTAACCATGCGTGAAATGCTTGAAGCGGGCGTACATTTTGGACACCAAACTCGTTATTGGAATCCAAAAATGGCGAACTATTTGTTTGGTGCGCGTAGCAAAATCCATATTATCGATTTAGACAAAACGCTTCCGCTATTCAACGACGCAATGAATTATTTAGGTCAAATGTCAGCGAATAAAGGCACTGTTTTATTCGTCGGGACAAAAAAAGCCGCGCGTAAAGTCGTCGCAGAACAAGCGACATTATGCGGTATGCCTTACGTTAATCACCGTTGGTTAGGTGGTATGTTAACCAATTTCAAAACCATTAAAAAATCAATCGCTCGTTTGAAAGAACTTGAAGCGATGAAAGCAGATGGCACGTTATATCACCGTTTCGGTAAAAAAGAAGCGTTGGGAATGGAACGTGAATTAGAAAAATTAGAACGCAGTTTAGGCGGCATTAAAGACATGAAAGGCGTTCCAGATGTCATTTTTGTTTTAGACGTTGGTTACGAAAAAAATGCGATTGCTGAAGCAATTAAATTAGGAATTCCAGTTGTCGGCATCGTCGATTCAAATAATTCACCTGATAACATCGATTACATTATTCCAGGTAATGATGATTCAATTCGTGCGGTGAAATTATATTGTGAAACAGCTGCTGCTTCGGTTTTAGATGCTAAAAATGCCATTGCAGGTTTTTCGGCAAAAGTAGATTCTGATGATTTCGTTGAAGAAACTGCTGCATAAAATTATTACATTAGTGCTTTTAAACAAACACTAATGTTGATTCACAAGAACGCCTCCTTTTGGGGGCGTTTTTACAGTAAATATAGCAAACTTAGAGAGATAAAAATGAGTGTAGAAATTAGTGCATCACAAGTAAAAGAATTACGCGAACGCACAGGCTCTGGCATGATGGAATGCAAAAAAGCCTTAGTTGAAGCGGCTGGTGACATGGAATTAGCCATTGAAAACATGCGTAAAGCGGGTTTAGCGAAAGCAGACAAAAAATCCAACACAATTGCAGCGGAAGGAATCATTGGCGTAAAAGTTAGCGATTGCGGTAAAAATGTCGCGATTATTGACGTGAATTGCCAAACCGATTTTGTTGCAAAAGCAGAAGATTTTGTTGGTTTTGTGAACAGCGTCGCACACGCTTTATTAAATAATGACGGTATCGAAAACGAAGAACAATTATTAGCTATGCCGTTAGAAGATGGCATTACGGTTGATGAAATTCGTCGCGGTTTAATTTCAAAATTAGGCGAAAACATTGTAATTCGTCGTTTTGAAAAGTACAAAACGGATGGCGGTACAGCGTGTTATTTACACGGCACAAAAATCGGCGTGATCGTTGAATTAGCCGCGAACGATGCAGAATTAGGTAAAGACGTTGCAATGCACATTGCGGCCTCTAAACCAACTTGTGTTTCTGCGGATCAAGTGTCACCAGAATTGATTGAAAAAGAAAAAGAAATTTTCTCTGCTCAAGCCGCTGAAAGTGGAAAACCTGCTGAAATTATTGCAAAAATGGTTGAAGGTCGTATCAGTAAATTCTTAGCTGAAGTGACTTTGAATGGTCAAGCATTCATCAAAGACGACAAAATTACCGTTGGTAAATTAGCAGAATCAAAAGGTAATCAAGTGATTCGTTTTAGTCGTTTTGAAGTTGGCGAAGGCATTGAGAAAAAAGAAGAAGATTTTGCTGCTGAAGTTATGGCGCAAGTCAACGCAATGAAATAATTGTGATTTTTGTTTCAAGGTGAGCTTTTCACCTTGAAACAATTTAAACCTTTTAATTTTAATAACCTTTCACCAGAGGAATTGTGACGTGCTAATTTGCAAAAGAATTTTATTAAAGTTAAGCGGTGAAGCGTTAATGAGTTCATCGGGTGGCGGTAGTATTGATGCAAAAATTATCAGTCGCCTTGCCACTGAAATTAAAGAACTATGTGATGTAGGCGTTGAAGTTGGCTTAGTAATTGGTGGAGGAAACATTTTTCGCGGTGCAGAAAGTGTTAGCGAAGGATTAAATCGCGTGACTGGCGATCAAATGGGAATGTTGGCGACGGTTATCAATGCGCTTGGAATGCAAGATGCACTTGAACATTTAGGACAGCCTGTTCGCGTTATGTCGGCAATAAAAATCAATCAAGTTTGTGAAGATTACATTCGCCGTCGAGCAGTGCGTCATTTAGAAAAAGGACGAGTTGTTATTTTTGCGGCGGGAACGGGAAATCCCTTTTTCACCACAGATTCTGCGGCAAGCCTTCGCGCTATTGAAATCAATGCCCAATTGATGATTAAAGCGACTAAAGTTCAAGGTGTTTATTCCGCCGATCCAAACAAAGATTTTAATGCAAAATTCTACGACCGACTCACCTACGATGAAGCCTTAGATCAACGTTTAAATGTTATGGACACCACGGCATTGGTATTATGCCGCGACAATAATATGCCAATGCGTGTCATGAATATTTTTGAGCAAGGTGCTGTTATGAAATTGATGACTGGGCAAAATATCGGCTCACTTATTGAACGAGGATAATTTTAATGATTAGTCATATTCAACAAGATGCGGCAACCCGAATGGGAAAAAGCATCGAATCTTTAAAGCAAGAATTTTCTAAAATTCGAACCGGTCGCGCCCATCCAAGTTTGTTAGACCAAATTGTGGTGTCGTATTACGGCACAGATTCCATGATTTCACAGGTTGCAAATGTTGTTGTGGAAGATGCACGGATGTTGAGCGTAACGCCTTGGGAAAAAGGCATGGTGCAAGCGATTGAAAAAGCGATTATGAAATCGGATTTAGGTTTAAATCCAATGACAAATGGCATGACTATTCGCATTCCACTTCCTGCTTTGACGGAAGAACGCCGTAAAAACTTAGTAAAAATTGTAAAAAATGCCGCTGAAGAAGGGCGAGTAGCCATTCGTAACATTCGTCGGGATGCAAATACATCAATCAAAAATCTATTGAAAGATAAAACGTGTTCCGAAGATGATGCAAAAAACGCCGAAGATAAAATTCAGAAATTAACAGATCAACACATCAAAGACGTAGAAAAGCTTTTAGAAGTTAAAGAAGCTGATTTGTTGTCAATGTAATTTTTATGCCTGTTGACCGTGTTAATTTAGCTGCCCCGCGCCACATTGCTATCATTATGGATGGTAATGGACGTTGGGCGCAGCAGCGTTTTTTACCTCGTGCTGTCGGGCATCATGCCGGCGTAAAAGCTGTGCGTAAAATTGTCGAATACTGTGCGGCGGATTCGACCTGCGAAGTGTTAAGTTTATTTGCATTTAGCAGTGAAAATTGGAATCGTCCTGAAACTGAAGTGTCGATATTGATGGCGTTATTTTTAACGACATTGCAAAGTGAAATAGATAAATTGCACAAAAATAATATCCGTTTACGTTTTATTGGGGATCGCACAGCCTTTGACAAAAAATTGCAGCAAAAAATGGCTGAAGGCGAACAAAAAACTAAAAATAATACCGCCTTAACATTAGTCATTGCTGCAAATTATGGTGGTCGCTGGGACATGACGCAAGCCTGTAAAATCATTTCACAACGTGTCGCATCTGGTGAATTATCACCGTGTGCAATTAACGAAACCATTGTAAATCAACATCTTTGTATCGCTGATTTGCCAGAACCCGATTTATTTATTCGAACTGGCGGTGAACAGCGTGTCAGTAACTTCATGCTTTGGCAACTCGCCTATACTGAATTTTATTTTACGCCAACGCTTTGGCCTGATTTTAATCAAGTGACTTTACAAGAAGCGATTACCAGTTTTAAAAGCCGTCAACGGCGTTTTGGGCATACGGGCGATCAAATTGCCGCGCTTGCTAATCCTTAACTTTTTCGTAAAAATTTTATGTTAAAACAACGCATTATCACCGCAACACTGCTCGCCACGTTGGTGGTTTTAGCGGTGTTTGAACTTCCCGCTACCTACTTTTCACTTTTAATTGCCGTTATTGTACTTATTGGCGCAAACGAATGGTTGAATCTGACAAAAGTGACCAGCATTAAAAAACGTGGTCTTTTTTTCGCCTCGCTGATTGGCGCAATGCTGTTTATTCATTTATGGACGTATTTATTGGAAGCTTTAGCTCCACTGATGGATTATTTAGCTGAAAAATTCAAATTCGTCATGGAAGATATTCGTAATCAATCGGGAATTTTAGAATGGCTTGCCGCACCCGCTGTTTTATTTTGGGTGTTAACGATGATGGTAATCCGAAATTCACCCGATGGTGTTTTAAAACTTGAATTATCACCATTCAAACAAGCGTTTATTGGCTGGTTTGTATTATTGATGAGCTGGATGTTTTTGTCGCGCTTACGCACTTTTTTTGGTTCAGAAATGACGCTGTACTTTTTGATTTTGATTTGGGTAGCCGATATTGCCGCTTATTTCACAGGTAAAAAATGGGGGAAAACAAAATTATCGCCTGAAATCAGTCCGGGAAAAACGGTAGAAGGAATGTATGGCGCATTAGGAAGTTCGGTGATTTGCGCGGGAGTTTTGGTTTTAATTATGCAATTTCAAGATCCGATGATTATTTCTGATTTCATTTTACTTTCGATATTAACCGTGTTGATTTCGATTTATGGCGATTTATTTTTTAGCGTTGTGAAACGCCGCGCTAATGCAAAAGATAGTGGCTCATTATTACCGGGACACGGTGGTATTTTAGATCGCATTGACAGTTTATGTGCAGCGATTCCCTTATTTTATGCGGGAATTTATTTAGAATCTGTCGGACTATTTTCATGAAAGGTATTTGTATTCTTGGCGCAACAGGTTCAATTGGCGTTAGTACGTTGGACGTGGTCGCGCGGCATCCCGATTTATATAACGTCGTCGCATTAACCGCTAACAAAAATATCGACACACTTTATGAACAATGTTTAGCACATTCCCCACAAGTTGTCGTGATTGTTGACGAGCAAAAAGCAACGAAATTTAAAACAAAAATCGAAAATTCACCATTGGCAAATTTGCAGGTTTTAGCGGGTGAAAAAGCATTAGTTGACGTAGCAACATTAGAAAATGTCGATTCTGTGATGGCCGCAATTGTTGGCGCGGCGGGCTTATTGCCCACATTAGCCGCAGCAGAAGCTGGTAAAACTGTTTTACTTGCTAACAAAGAAGCCCTTGTGATGTCTGGTGATATTTTCATGAATGCCGTCACAAAATCGGGCGCACAACTTTTACCGATTGATAGCGAACACAATGCTATTTTTCAATGTATGCCAGCAGCATATCAAACGGGTTCAACGGGAAAAGGTGTTCGCCGAATTTTATTAACGGCATCGGGTGGTCCATTCCGAACGAAGCCGTTAGATGAATTGCAAAATGTTACGCCTGCTCAAGCTGTTGCACATCCAAATTGGGATATGGGTAAGAAAATTTCCGTTGATTCGGCAACTATGATGAATAAAGGCTTAGAAATGATTGAAGCCTGTTTGTTATTTAATCTGAAACCGGAACAAATCAAAGTTGTGATTCACCCGCAAAGTGTGATTCATTCGATGGTCGATTACGTTGACGGCACAGTTTTAGCGCAAATGGGTTGTCCCGACATGCGAATTCCGATTGCTCATGCGTTGGCATACCCAGAACGATTTGAATCGGGTGCTGCGCCACTGGATATTTTTACTGTTAAACACATGGATTTTGAACCCGCTGATTTAAATCGTTTTCCGTGTTTACGATTGGCTTATGAAGCCATTCAAACGGGCGGTACGATGCCAACGACGTTAAATGCCGCAAATGAAATTGCTGTCGAGGCATTTTTAAATGAACAAATCCGTTTTACGGATATTCCAGTGGTAATTGAAAAAACCATGCAAACAATTTCGATGCAAGCAGCGGACAGTTTAGATATTATTTTAACGGCGGATAAACAAGCGCGAACTGTCGCCAATCAAGTCATTCAAGGTTTGAAAAACTAATGAGTTTTTTCAGCACGCTATTTTATTTTATTCTCGTCATTGGCATTTTAGTTGCTGTTCATGAGTTTGGGCATTTTTGGGTCGCACGAAAAGCGGGTGTGAAAGTTATCCGATTTTCGATTGGGTTTGGTCACGTTTTATGGCGATACCAACAAAATCCGACTTCTACCGAATACGTTTTATCGCTTATTCCATTGGGCGGCTACGTCAAAATGGTTGATGAACGCGAAGGTGAAGTTAAAGCAGAAGATTTGGCATTTTCTTTTAATCGGCAATCCCTTTTAGCACGAACAGCGATTGTCGCGGCAGGTCCAATTTTTAATTTAGTCTTAGCGGTTGCATTATTTTGGAGTGTATTAGTCATTGGTGAAGTAGGGATTAGACCCATTTTAGGACAGCCATCTGCACATTCTTTCGCGGAAAATGCTGGGTTTTCAGAAGGCGACGAAATTATTTCGGTCAACAACGAACCTACACCAACATGGACGCACGCCATGTCCACAATTATTTCAACCGCATTGGAAGGCGATACCGATATTGCGATTAACGTAAAAAATCGTGATGAAGCACAAACCGTTAAAACCTTGCACGTTGACACCGCTGAAACACAAAATCCAGACGCACTTTATGAAAAGTTAGGTTTTAAGTTATTTTCACCTACATTGCAGCCTTTGATTGGTAACGTTTTAGAAAATGGCGCAGCAAAATTAGCTGGCTTAAAACAAGGCGACCTGATTGTTCGAGCTAACGAAATTACCGTAAAAGAATGGCAACAATGGGTCGATATTGTCAAAACCAGTCCAAATCAAACCTTACAAATTTTAGTCGAACGCGATGGGGTTCAATCCACCTTAACGATTACACCAAATGCGGAAGGGAAAATTGGTGCGTCGGTAAAAATTCCTGAAAATTTATTGAAATCGTTCCAGATACATTATTCACTTTCCCTGATAGATGCCATTCCACAAGCCTTTAGCACAACGTATCATTATTCAACGTCAACGTTAAAAATGATGGGGCAAATGTTTGCAGGAAAAGCCTCGCTCGAAAACTTAAGCGGTCCAATTAGTATCGCGCAATACGCGGGACAATCTGCCGAAATGGGTTTAGTGCATTTTCTAAAATTCATGGGATTGATTAGCGTTAGCTTGGGCGTATTGAATTTATTACCGATTCCCGTATTAGACGGCGGACATTTATTTTTCTTTGCGCTGGAAGGCTTAAAAGGTTCGCCCGTATCGGACAAAATTCAATTCTTCTTTCAAAAAATTGGCATTGCACTATTGGGATTGTTAATGTCCATTGCCATGTTTATGGATGTTGGGCGGTTATTTCAATAACGATAGAATGTAATAAGTACGTCAAATGCCCTCATTACAATCGTGATAAGGACATTTAACTTATTTACTTACTTTATGAATTTATTAAAAATTACGCTACCGCTTTCCCTCGTTTTGTTTTTTTCCGTGTTTAACAATTCCAATGCCGCTGAAGAAGAAATTGATTTCGAAAATAAAACATCCAAAAAAGATACTCAGTTTAGTGTCATGAATTTGCTGGCAGAAAAAGGCTTGCACGATATTGAAAACGAATCGTGGAATATGTATGGACAAATCAACTACATCTCTTATTGGCACGGCAGTTTTAATGCGTCATATACGAACTTAAATGGCAGCAACAGCTCTTTGGAATCTAATCAAGATTATGGTTACACCGGATCAGGCGATTTATATTTCGGATTAAAAACATGGTGGGACGGTGGAGAAATCTACGGCGCACCAGAAAGTATTGCCGAAGATCCTTTTTCAAATTTGAAAGGGATTGGCGGTTTAATTAACGATTTTGAATTGCAAAAAAACGGTGGAAAATTACCAATTGTTTATCGCTCCAGAGCCTATTTTAAACAAACTATTGATTTAGGCGGCGATAAAATTCATTTAGATTCTGCCCCCATGCAATTAGGTAGCACTGTTGATAGCCGGCGATTAACGTTTCGTGTTGGTAGTTTTAGTATTTTGGATTTTTTTGATAAAAATTCCTATTCGAGTGATTTACGCCGTCAATTTATGAACATGGGATTTATGACACATACTTCTTATGATTTTGCCTCGGATGCGCGGGGTTACAGCTTTGGCGGAGTGGTAGAGTATTTTCATGATGATTGGGCAATTCGTTTTGGACGTATTACGCCACCTAAAAATCCGAATGATTTACCGATTGATTACCGTATTTTTAAATACTATGGTGATCAAGTTGAAATCGAGCATCATCACAAATTGTTTGGGCGTGATGGAGCAACTCGTTTGTTAGGCTATCGAAATCATTTGAATACAGGACGATTCAATGAAGCCATTGCCGCATTTGAAAATGATCCCGCGAAAAACGCAACGACTTGTGCCGGTTATAACTATGAATCCGAAAATGCCACGGCACCTGATTTATGTTGGGTGCGTAGACCTCAAAATAAAATGGGCATTGGCATCAACTTGGAACAACAAATTAGTGATGATGTAGGTTTATTTTTTAGAGGTATGTATTCAGATGGTAAAACCGAAGTGTTTGCTTATACTTCCGCTGACAGATCAGTTTCGCTTGGTGCGCTAGCAAACGGTATGCGTTGGGGGCGAGATAAAGATCAATTAGGTGTGGGTTATGCTCAAAGTTGGATTTCGGGACAACACGCAAAATATCTTGGTATGGGCGGCGTAGATGGTTTCATCGGTGATGGTAAAATTAACTATAGTCCAGAGCGAGCATTTAATGCGTTTTACAGTGTGAACTTGCTTAGTTCTCTTTGGGTAACAGGCGATTATCAGCTGCTCGTCAATCCCGCATTTAACTCGGATAGAGGTCCTGTTGATATTTATAGTGTAAAAATGCACGTCGAATTTTAGTTGGTGGAAATTATGGCTGTTAAACAAAAATCATTGATGATTTACGGTTGGTTATCGATTGCCGCCGCTTTATCGACTATTGGATTGAAAAGTTACGCTTATTGGCTAACGGGTTCAGTCGGTTTATTATCAGACGCGCTTGAATCACTAATCAATTTGGTTGCCGCAATTATTATGCTGATTGTGTTGTATATCGCGGCGAAACCACCCGATGATAATCATCCTTATGGATATGAAAAAATTGAATACTTTTCAAGTGGTGCTGAAGGGGCAATGATTTTATTAGCTGCAGTCAGCATTGCAATTACAGCATGGGATCGATTATTAAATCCACAACCGTTACAACAGCTTGATATGGGGATTGCAATTTCTGTTATTGCGTCAATTATCAATTTGATTGTCGCGCTTGTTTTAAAATACGCAGGAAAAAAGCATCAATCCATTACGTTAGAATCCGATGGTAAACATTTAATGACGGATGTTTGGACAACAGTAGGTATTTTGGTGGGTATTGGCATCATTTTCGTGGCAAATTCATTTGAAGAAAGTCTAGCCATCGCCAAACAATTAGGATTGAATGGCTGGGAAATTCTTGATCCTATTATTGCAATTTTGGTCGCAATCAACATTATGTGGGCGGGACTTCAACTGATACAACGTACAATTCATGGTTTGATGGATGGCGCGTTAATTGCCGAAGAACAAGCTAAAATTACCGAAGTATTAGGACAATTTGTGTTGTTAAATGGTATTGCTTATCATGCGTTGCGTACTCGTTATGCAGGCGCAAGACGTTTTGTATCGGTACACATTTTAGTTCCCGGAAATTGGACAGTTCAACAAGGACATGATTTAGTTGAATCTATAGAACAAAATATTACAGCCATTTTTGACAACATTGATATTGATACACACCTTGAGCCAATTGAAGATCCGGCATCTTGGCAACATTTAAATGCAACAGCATAATTACAAAAAAACTTACTAAATTAACGAGATACTATCATGAAAAAATTACTTTTGAGTTTGGGCATCAGCGTTTTACTCGCCACAAATGCACACGCCGATGAAAAAACGGTTCGTGAAACACTAACTAAAGCCATGCCCGCAATTCCTATTGACAGCATCAAACCATCACCGATGAAAGATGTTTTCGAAGTGATGATGGGTGGTGACATTTTGTATGTTTCTGACGATGGGAAACACTTATTTCAAGGGCGTTTAATTGACACGCAATCTCGTGTGGATTTGACTGAAGAGCGATTGAGTGACGCACATAAAATCGCACTGGAAAAATTAGGGCAAGACAAGATGATTATTTTCAAGCCTAAAATTCACACTTACACAGCAACCGTTTTCACGGATATTGATTGCGGTTATTGCCGGAAATTGCATTCAGAATTGGATTCTTATTTAGCTGAAGGCATTCAAATTCAATACTTGTTTTACCCAAGAGCAGGTAAAGGATCGGACTCTTACAACAAAGCGGTTTCTGTTTGGTGTGCGAAAGACAAAAATGTAGCTTTAACCGCTGCTAAAAAAGACCAAAAAATTGAAGCGAAAACTTGTGAAAATCCGATTGATGAACACATGGCATTAGCGACTAATTTTGATGTTAAAGGTACGCCAATGATTGTGACTGAAAAAGGCACGATTTATCCCGGTTATTTGCCTGCGAAACAATTAGCTGAAATTTTAAAAAGTGAAAAAAAACCACAATAATCGTCTTGTCACTTGTTTGAAAACTCGAATCGTTAAAATGCGGTTTTTTTACCATCCAAAATATAAGGGCGTGTCATGTACGAACATTTAGAAACAGCCAAAAATACAGATAATTTAAAACGTGTTGTGATTGATCCCGTTTCGCGTGTTGAAGGTCACGGCAAAGTCACATTATTGCTCGACGAAAATAACAAAGTGCAACAAGCCCGTTTACACATCGTCGAATTTCGCGGCTTCGAAAAATTTATTCAAGGTCGTCCGTATTGGGAATTGCCGGTTTTAGTGCAACGTTTATGTGGCATTTGTCCTGTTAGCCATCATCTTGCCGCAGCAAAAGCGATTGACCAACTCGTTGGTGTTGATCCTGAAAACTTGCCAATTTCGGCGACGAAACTCAGAAAATTACTGCATTTTGGGCAAGTTCTACAATCACACGCCCTGCATTTTTTTCATTTATCCAGCCCTGATTTGTTGTTTGGTTTTGAAAGTGAAATCCAAAAGCGTTCGATTGTCGCTGTATTAAACGAATTTCCCGATATTGGTTTGCAAGGCGTGAAATTGCGTAAATACGGGCAAGAAGTCATTCGGATGGTTTCAGGGAAACGAATTCACGGCACGGGCGCGATTGCGGGCGGGATGAACAAACCGTTAAGCAAAGAAGAACGTGATTATTTATTGACCGACATTGATCAAATTATTGAATGGGCAGCGGCTTCTGTGAAATTGGTGAAAACTGTGCATTGTTCAAATCTGCCTTATTACGACGATTTCGGTACGATTCGCACCAATTATTTGGGCATGGTTCAACCGGATGGTGCGTTGGAACTGTATCATGGTGGTTTGCGTGTTAAAAATGCCGAAGGCAAAACGTTATTTGATCACCTCGATTATTGTAAATACAACGATTACATTCATGAAGAAGTGCGCTCATGGTCGTACATGAAATTCCCGTATTTAACCGCGTTGGGCAAAGATGAAGGGTGGTATCGTGTTGGTCCTTTGGCTCGCGTGAATAATTGCGATTACATCAATACGCCGATTGCCGAAAAAGAACGAGTTGAATTCAAAGCGCATGGCGGTGCAGAACAAATGGTTCACAGCACATTGGCATTTCATTGGGCGCGATTGATTGAGCTTTTGCATTGTGCGGAAAGCATCAAAGAATTGTTGAATGATTCTGATGTTTTGAAACACGAAGAACCCGCAAAAGGCGAACGTCGTTTTGAAGGTGTTGGTGTCATTGAAGCGACACGCGGCACGTTGTTTCATCATTATCAAGTCGATGAAAACGACATTGTGACGAAAGCGAATTTAATCGTTTCGACCACCAGTAACAATATGGGCATGAATGAATCTGTTCGCCAAGTGGCGGCAGAATACCTTTCAGGTCAAGAATTAACTGAACCACTTTTGAACAATTTGGAAGTCGCGATTCGTGCTTATGATCCCTGTTTATCTTGCGCGACGCACGCCGTTGGAAAAATGCCTTTGCAACTTGAACTCGTAAATGCAAACGGTGAGCTGATTGATAAATTAGTGAAACACGATACGGGTAAGATTGAACGTGTCTACTAAACCAATCCTAATTTTCGGTTACGGTAATTTAAGTCGTGGCGATGACGCGCTTGGCGTGTTGATATTGGAACACATTGAAGCGCGTTTTTCGCTTGAAACTATCGATTTATTAACGGATTTCCAGCTTCAAATTGAACATGCCCTCGATTTAGAAAATCGTGAACTGGTGATTTTTGTCGATGCGTCGGTGAAAAGCGAAATCGCATTTGAATTTACGCAATTGCAACCTGTTCGGGATTTAAGTCACACCACGCACGCCATGACTCCGGCTGCGATTTTGGATACTTACCAAACGATTAAAAAAGAAACGCCACCGCCCTGTTTTTTATTAGCGATTGGCGCAGAAAGTTTTGAATTAGGCGAAGATTTAGGTGAAAAAGCGAAGCAAAATTTAGCAAAAGCGAGTAAATTTGTCGAAACGTTGTTAACTGTGCCAACATTTGCATTTTGGCAGAGTCAACTCACGCAATAATTTTTTAACCACAAAGAGGAAATCTTATGATTCATTTAGTAGAAGGCGACATTTTATTAAGCAAAGCCCATGCAATCGCACAAGGAGTTGGTATTAACGACCCAATGGACAAAGGATTAGCGTTACAACTGCACAATTTATATCCCGCCATGCACAAAGATTTTCACCACTGGTGTCATCAACACAGCCCAGAAGCAGGCGAAGCATGGGCTTGGGTGAATGCCGAAGGTAAATTTGTTGTCAATTTGATTACGCAAGAAAAAGCCGATTCGCATGATCATCGTCATGGTGTCGCAACCTTGGCGCACGTCCAACATTCCTTAAAAGCGTTAGCGAAAATTGCCGCTAAAGAAAACTTCACGTCAATTGCGTTGCCGCGTTTAGCAACGGGCGTGGGTGGTTTGAATTGGGCGGATGTGTTGCCATTGATTGAAAAAAAATTGGGCGACCTAAACATTCCAATTTACATTTATGACACTTATCACGCTGACCAAGCTGCAAACGAAGCCTAATTTTTTATTTAATACAGAGGAGAAAAAAATGTCTGAACTTATTATTATTGATCACAACCCAAGTGAAGAACGTCTTAAAGAATTGGGTGTTTCAAGTTGGGATATTTGGGAAAAAGAAGTTTCAAAATTTAACATCGATTTCGACGAAACCGAAAAAGCGTATCTTTTGGAAGGCGAAATTTTAGTTACGCCAAAAGGTGGCGAACCTGTACGAATTGTCGCGGGGGATTTAGTGTTTTTCCTCGAAGGCTTAGAAAGCGACTGGGAAGTGGTTAAACCATTGAAAAAACATTATAGCTACGATTAAAAAATTTGCGGATTCAAATGGCGAATGCCGTTTGAATCCGTTTTTTTAATTAGCTTTAAAACGAGGTGAGAATTTGAAAAATGAGAATAACACACAAAAAAAACCGCCCCTCGGTTTTCCGAAAGGCGGTTTTTTTACAAGCGAAAAGTTACAAATTATAAAACAAAGTCTGTTGCCGTAACCGCTGTGACACCTACTAAAACAACTGAAAAATCAACTGTATCAGTTGTTCCCGTTGTATGAGCCTCTATTGTATTTGTCGCCGCGTTGAATCGTAATTGCCCTTCGGCTGTAAATTTAGTTCCCGATGCGATTAACGTAAAGGTGTCGTCTTTTGCTGCTGTAGCGGCAATAGCATCGATTTCAGACAAGTCAATTTTATCAGCTTGAGATGTTAAGAAATCAGTAATTGTATTCCGTTCAGTAACTGCTGGTTTTGTCGAAAATACAAATTTGTCAGCACCTGCTCCACCGGTTAAGACATCAACACCAGCCCCAACATAAATAAAATCGTCGCCGTCGTTACCATTTATTACATCATTACCGTCGCCACCAGACAACCAGTCATTACCTGCGTTGCCACTAATGGTGTCATCGCTTTTTCCACCCGATAATTTATCTAACGCTGAACCACCCAAAATACTATCCGCATTGTCGCTACCGCTAGTGATTTGAGATGTTGTCGATTCTGAAAAATCAAAAGGATTTACCGTAACTTCCGGAATGACGGTATCTTTAACATCAGCCACATTCACCGCTTCATCGTCACCGAATTTCAACATTTCGATATTGTTTAAAATGTCCGTGCCTTCATTCATACCCGAACCAATATATTTCACAACAAGTTGAACGCTGTTATCGTCGTTTACATTACGACTGATTTGATAATCGACTTGTGAGCTATTAAAAATCGCTACGTCTTCACCATCACCACCATTCAACGTATCGGAACTTTCACCACCTTCCAGAAAATCATCGCCAGCGTCGCCGTTGAGAACGTCTGCGTCTTCACCGCCATCTAAAACATCTTCGCCTTCACCACCAAACAACGTGTCTGCGCCTTTATAGCCGGTAATATCATCGTTTCCAGCTTCGCCTTTTAAAACATTGCCTGCAAAGTTCCCTGAAATTTCATTAGCAAATTCATTACCCGTACCGTCAATTTTTTGATCGCCTGCTAACACCAAATTTTCAAAGTTTTTGTCCAGCGTGTAAATGATCGTGCTTTCGACAGTATCATTACCGCCTAAACGTCCATTTTTATTCGATTCAGCAATCACATCTTTTACATTATCAACAAAATAATAGTCGTTGCCATCGCCACCTTGCATGGTATCGTTACCTACACCGCCTTTTAATGTGTCATTGCCATCACCACCGATGAGTTGGTCATTACCTTTACCGCCTAAAATTTTGTCATCACCTTTGCCGCCATCGAGCGTGTCATTTCCAACATTGCCACTGACAACATCATTTCCTGCTAAAGCTGAAATGCTGTAATTGGTGGTTTTAACAGAACCCGATAACACGTCATTTTTATCTGTGCCTTTGACAATGCTATCTTTGCTGTCAAGAATTAAACCATTGACATAGCTGGATTGAATCGCTGCCGTGTCCGAACTTGTAACAGATTCCAAAGTTCCGTAACCATCAACATATTGCACATTGACGCTAATTCGATCACCAACATCTCCTAAACTCAATTTGTAAGTAGGAGTAGTTTCGCCGTTAATTGGCGTATCACCGCTTAACCACTGATAACTAAACTCGCCTAAACCATCAACATCAGCAAGTGTACTTAATACGGATAATTCGGCACCATTTTTTTGCTCACCCATAACAATAACGTAACCATCTGGTAGAGTATTTCGAGGAATAACATTGGTAGTTTCTGGACTTGTTACACTCTCAAATGTCCCCCCATTGTCTGTGTATTGCACGGCTACGCTAATTTTTTTACCTACTAGCGCATCTGTTAGTGTCAGTGTGTCGCCTTCTGCAAAAGCTTCGCCATCAGATCGCCATTCATACTGAAAATCACCACTCATGCCATCAATGT
The DNA here is from genome assembly GCA_903876445.1 of uncultured Pseudomonadota bacterium. GTDB lineage: Bacteria > Pseudomonadota > Gammaproteobacteria > Methylococcales > Methylomonadaceae > UBA10906. Next base: position 29,475 of record CAIQZX010000182.1, read on the forward strand.
CAGAAATATAATTTTGAACAGACAATGTCTCATCAACTCTGATAATACCGTTAATTGTTACGTCACCTACTGGCTGGTCATTTTCATTTTGAACCACACCACCAAAAACTGATTCCAACTTACCCAATTTGTCAGTGTAAGTTGCTTTAACACTAACGGTTTTTTGAACATCACTTTGCGTTAGAAAATAGGAATTTTTTGTTGCTCCATCAATGGGCTTGCTGTCAATTAACCATTGATAGCTAATATCAGTAGAAATACCGTCAACGTCAGCGATATTGTTTGAAACAGTAAGCGTTCGATTTTGTATTAAGTCGCCTTGAATTTGTACAGCACCTGTTGGCGCGTGGTTAACTGGCGCAGAAATTTTTGCTGTACTCGCACTTAAAACGCTCTCTTTTGTACCTTGTAAATCAGTGTAACTAGCTTTAACACTGATTGTTTTGAACATATCTAAAGCAGATAACGTGTAAGTCGAATCTACTGCTTTAGCAATTGGTGTGCCTTCGCGTAGCCATTGGTAACTTACTTCCCCCATACCATCAATGTCAGTCAATGAATCGGTCGCCGTCAAAGTTTGACCTTTTGCAGTTGTACCACTAATTGAAACTTTACCTACAGGCAAATCGTTCACGTTAGCTATTTTTACTGCATCACTTTTTACACTTTCAGCTACACCAACTTTATCAGTGTAAAACGCTGCAACACTGATTTTTTTGCCAACATCCATTTGACTCAAAACATAAGAAGGTTGAATCGCTCCAATAATCGCATCGCCATCACTTAACCATTGGTAATTCATTTCACCTAAGCCATTTTCATCTGTGATTTTATTCACAAAAGTTAATGTTTCGTTTTCTTTCGCAATACCATCGATTGTAAGTGTACCTTTTGCATTAGGTGGTGGCGGGGGCGGTGGAACAACTTTATCTTTTGCCGTATAAAATTCGTTGGTGGCGATGTTTGCAACGCCTTCTACGCCCGATCTGACTTGCTCATAAACCGCATCACTGTTTCCGCCAGTATTGCGATCGCCCCAAGTAATTAACGAACCGTCTTCGCGTAATGCTGAAAATGCGTAATAGTTCCAGTTGACCTCGACAACTTTAACAGTGCCGTCTAGCTCTTTTGCTACACTGCTACTATCGCCACCAGATCGAGCATTGCCCCAAGTTACCACCGAGCCATCACTTTTTAATGCAGCAAACGCATAATGATTCGAGATAACTTTCACTACATCAACTGTGCCATCGAGTTGGCTAGCTACTGAACTGCTATCACCACCGTTACTAGGATTCCCCCAAGTAATTACCGAACCGTCTGTTCGAAGTGCTGCAAACGCTCCTTCCTCAGTTGCTGAAATTGAGGTTACATCAATGGTGCCATCCAATTTCTTAGATACTCCGCTACTGTCGCCTCCCGCGTTAGCGTCCCCCCAAGTAACAACTGAACCATCTTCACGAATTGCCGCCGCCGCACCTCGCCAATTTAAAACAACTGAAGTGACATCAATCGAACCATCTAACTGCTTTGCCACACTACTACTATTGGCAGCAGAATCATTCCCCCAAGTAACAACCGAACCGTCAGCACGAATTGCTGCAAATGCAGAGTTACCACTGTAACCATGTGCAACAACTGAAGTGACATCGATAGTTCCATCTAATTTATCAGCTACAGCACTACTGTTACTACCAGCTCCCCAAGTAACAACCGAACCGTCAGTACGAATTGCCGCAAATGCAGATTGAGTTGATGAAATAGAAACTACGTCGATTGTGCCATCCAACTGTTTTGCTACCGTGCTACTATCTCCTCCGTAGCTAGAATCTCCCCAAGTAACAACAGAACCATCAGCACGAATTGCCGCAAAACCACCTTGAGGAGTCGTAGATATAGAAACAACATCAATTGTTCCATCCAATTGGCTCGCTACTTTGCCTGTATTTCCACTTCCCCACCCAACCACAGAACCATCTGCTCGAATTGCTGCAAAAGCGTCCCAAGTTGATGAAACGGCTGTTACGTCGATAGTTCCCCCATCCAGTTTTTTTAATGTTTCAGAATCGATGTTTTGATACCCTAAAGGAATCAGAGAGCCGTCAGAGCGTAATGCAACAAAACTGAACTCACTCGAATAAATTTGCGTTACGTCAATTGTGCCGTTGAGTGATTCTGGAACGTAATTGTTTTGTCCCCACGCAACAACTGAGCCGTCGGCTTTAATCGCCGCCATACCATAACAATTTACAAATTCACTATTTGTTTTGTAGTAGCCTGTCATGGGTACTGGCGTTGAAGTTAGTAAACCGCCAGCAATCGTTTTTGTGGTGGTTGTTTTTGAATCTGCCATGTTGTTTTTCCTATTTTTAAAATTGATATTCTTTGTAAATTAAAATACGAGTTTGTTCTATCGGCAATAAAAAAGTAAAATGAAATTATTTTAGAAATCACATTGTTAATTTTTGGTTTATATTTTGCTTGTTGTTTTAAATAACAGAATTACAACAAGAGCCACCTTTATGAATTTCAAAAAATTGCACTTTACATCGGCAATGATAGGCGTTTTTGCCTATTGCCATGACACGTTTGCTATGAATTTTGCTAACCATGCGTTAATCCCTGCAACGCCCGTTGAAACAGTGTCTCAGCCGGCAGTGTCTCAGCCGGAAGCACAACAAATAACGCAATCGCAACCTATCGATTCTAAATGGGATAATTCGCTTGATATGACGGTAATAAATCAAGCATCTAAACAAATAAATCGACAAATCAGCAGTAGTATTACGAATCACATAACTGAAAATTTTATTGGAAGTCGCACTGAAGAAGACGGTTTCAAACCTGATGACGTGTGGACAAATTTTTCTTGGTCAACACTGACGAACCAAACAAAAAAACTTGATGATTTCAACACTGATATTTATCAATCTGCGGTAGGAATTGATAAGAAAATCGGCGATTTTTATATTGGCGGAACATTTGTTTATGCCGCCTCAAACGCCAATTTTCCAAATTCCATCAATGATGTTAAACACACCGTCAATATAACGCCTTATGCGGCTTATGAAATTGACGATAATTTCTTTTTATCGGCTTTATCTGGTTATTTATACACAGGAGCGGTTGCAACATCATCAACAGAATCCGATACACAAGCTAACATCTCAGAAATAGATTTGAATTCTTTTCACATCGTAGAGAATTGGTTTATGAGAGGAAAATTAGGCGGACGTTATTACCATTCTGATACTGAAATGAATAACCAGCAGCTCTCGCAAAATAAATCATACAATTCTAACACTTGGACTTTTTTAACTGATATTTCGGGCGGGTTTAAGTTTGATGATGAATTAAAAGTTTTTACTGGCGTTTTGTATGAATTAAATAATCAATCAAACCTTAATAATAGCCAAACTAAACTTCAATTAAATGATGGCAATGCGTTTTATTATAATGCGGGGATTGATTATCTCGTTTCAAAAGAGTTTTCATTGGGCGCAAATCTTCAAACAGATTTGTCTAATTCAACCGTGGATTTAACAACAGTCGGATTAAATATGCGACTTGAAATGTAATTTATGACTACAAATACAATTGACACGACAGTCACATTTTTTATTGGAACAGATTTATCCCTTGATTCTGTTGATTTACGATTTAAACAAGAATTACAGACAAACACACCAAACGTTGTTTTTAAAACGGTTGATTATGATGGTAACTTGACAGTTTATTATAGTGATAATGTCAATAAAACGTCCTACATTAACGCATTTGATGGTTTTAGTAATGCGAATCAAAAATTATTTAATTTTTCAACCACGAAGAATTATGATTTTAATTCTTTAAAAACGGCGATTGAACAAAATAATAAAACTGCTTTTTTTAACATTACACTCGGCGGAAATGATTTTATCTATGGTTCTAATCAAGATGATGTACTAAGTGGCTATTTAGGAAATGATACAATCGATGGTGGAAACGGTAATGACAAAGCATTTTTTGATGGAAATTCCAGTGATTTTTCTATTATCAAAAACAGCGTTTTAACGGTTACAAATAAAAACACCAATGAAATCGACACATTAAAAAATGTTGAGGTTCTCGCATTTAATGATAAAACAATAACAGTCAGTGATATTCCATTGCCTGAATTACCTGAATTACCTGAAGAAATCATTAACGATAATTCGACAATAAACACGGTTTTATTAACAGCACCTAATTCTGTTTTAAATGATAAAACGAAAACAAATGCGTCTAATACGTTGAGTTTAACAAAAACGAATTTGATTCTAACCACAGTAGAAAATGCGGCTAACGCGCAAATTATTATCAACAAAAATAAAAACGATGATTCTTTAAATCTACTAAATGAAGGAAAACTAACTTTCCCCAAAAATACACTTATTGAAAATTTAGAGGTATTGAATTTATCCAACAAGGGTAATTTTATTGATTTGTCGTTATTAAAAACAAATCCATTTAGTGACATTTATGATAGCGATGGAAATGACACGATTATTGGCAGTTTTGGTGCGGATGTCATTCATTTAAAAAATGGCAATAATCAAATTAAATCGGGTAATGGAAACGATAAAATCTATGCGATTTTCAACGGAAATACTAAATTAAAAAATGAGATTAACGCTGGAAATGGTAACGATATTGTTTTTATAAATGCGCCGGATTCCGATACCACAATCGCTGGTGGTCAAGGACTTGATACCTTTCAAGTTGATACGAAATGGCGCGGCAATGTAACGATTACGGATTTTACTTCAGGAAAAGACAAATTTAATTTTAACGATTCAAACATTGTTTTTTATGGCAATCGTCAAAATTTAACTCAAGCACAAGATGCACTAACCCCAAATTCAGATAAAACTCAAATCGTTTATCAGCAAGATGAACATTTTTTGTGGGTAAATTTTAATAATGATTCCGTTTTAGATAAGAATGATTTAAAAATAAATTTACTTAATAACCCAAAGCAATTAACCGCTAAAGATATTGGCGTTAATACCCTAACAGAGAAACAAAAAAATACGATTCCTATTTCCGATACGACAAAACCGTCTGTTTTAAACGCCTCCGTAAATGATAAAACACTGCAAATTATTTATTCAGAAAGTATTACTTTTGGTTCAAATTTAAAAGACAATTTCACGGTCATTATTGATGGTATCGTCAATCAAGTATTAAATGTTTTTACGGATTCAAAACATCAAGAAATGCTAAAACTAACGTTGAAAAATTCTGTCCAAAACGGTCAAAACATCATACTTATTTATATCGCTCAAAATACCACGAACGCCATCACAGATATGTCAGGAAATTATGCGGATTCTTTTGCTAATGTTCCGGTTAAAAATGAAACACCTGTTTTATCATTCACATTAAAAACCACAGAATTAACAGAAAGTAATATGGAAAAATTCACTGTTAAAGATAATGTCGTTATTTCTGACACCTCTAAAAATATCACTAATGGGATTGATAATTTAATTAAAAATATCAACAAAATAGATTTTGTTAAGCAACAGGATGCGGATTTAATAAAAATTTTAAATGCTTCACAAGTAAATGCGATTGTTCCATTATTGAATTCAATCTCTATCGATTTGAGCGTCTTAACGCCTGTTGAATTTTCAACTGTATCACCTCAAGTTTTTTCTTCATTAACATCTTCATCTATCTCAAGTTTAAATATAGAAAATGTAGCGATTCTAACAGAAGAACAAATGTCCACATTTTCAAATTCGCAATTGAAAATGTTATCGCCTATTCAAGTAAGCGCATTGTCTGAAAATGTATTAAATAACATTCACAAAAAATGGGTAACAATTTCTAACGCTGTAGATACTGTTTCTGGTGGAATAGAAATATCTGATGTTGTGCAAGGAACTATTCATGATGACTATATTGATACAAATACTGAAACTTCATGTACGATTTCAGGTGGTTTAGGAGATGATTATGTGAAGTCGGGAAGCGGAAATGATTTTTTACAGGGAGATAAAGGAGACGATTATTTAACCGGCAATTTAGGAAATGATACGTTGAACGGTGGGGAGGGAAATGATTTTTTAGATGCCGGTGAAGGAAACAATTCTCTAGTTGGTGGAAATGGAAACGACTTTTTAGTAACAGAATCCGGGAAGGATTATTTAACCGGTGGCGAAGGCGAAGATAGTTTTAGTGTTGTTCATCATCTATTCAATAACGAAAATATACCTGTCATAACGGATTTTAAAACTGGATTCGACAAAATGGAAATAAAAATTAGTAACACCAGCAATGATGGCTATACGAATTATTTAAATTCTTCTGAAAACTACTTTGAAAGTACAAAAAAGATAAGCGAGCTATCGGATCTTTCTTTTTCATCGAAAGGAATTGTAGCGATTCAAAATACAACTGGCGTTGATATTTATTACGTTGCAGACATGAGCAACGTAACAATGGAAAATTCCGAGCTTGTTTGTCATTTAGAAAAATTGTCTTTAAACGGTATTGGATTTGTCGATTTTGCTAACTTATGGATTCAAGGTAGCTAATTATAGATAACGCGCATAAAAAGAAAACTTCAACACAACTTCGCTAATTTTTCTAAGTCCATAACGTTTCGAATTACATTGCGTTGGCTATTATAGTTAGCCGCATTGGTTTATGGTGTAAGTAACAGTTCATTTTAATCTATGATTATCAATATAATCTATCTTTTTGTATTGTATTATTATTCATGTAGAATGCTTTTCGTGGAACGAAAACCACGTTTCACGTTAAAAAATCCGTTACGCTTAGTGGCTTTATAAAAACAGTCGGGACACGTTCACTCTTTCGTTATTTGACATTCATTTTTATGTCGGATTAGATTTAACTGGAAATTTACCCGTTAGAGCCGATGTATTGGATTCTTATGCTATTTGATACACTAATTGGAGAAAATTTTTATGAGCGACGACAGTTCTACTCAAAATCCCAAACTTACATTATCAGACATCCTTTTTATATTTTCTCTTATTGGCATCTTAGCATTTTTGGGATGGTCGGGGTCTTTAGCCTATTCTGAAGGAATGAAAACAGAAACAACTAAACGTAATGCAGAAGCCTTAGCAAAGTGGTTCACTGAAGCTGGAGTTGAACGTTTTAAACCGGATTACGCCTTAAACGAATGTGCGCCAACCATTAAATCGAACAATATCGACAACACAAACCCTGAACCGACTGTTACGCCTCGAACATGGGGGGAATGTTTAAAAGCTATTTCAACACCACCGGAATTTTTAACTACATTAACAAACCCATTTTTTGATTCACCAATTGCTTTCATTTCCAAATGTAACAAAGGAGATTACACCCTAGCAGGTGCAATGATTTTAGAAAAATTAACACCTACACCAGCGGGTTCTGCGCTGCCTTTTATGACAACTCAATTGGTTGAATCGGATCGAATTGATCAAAAAATGCAAATTCGTATCACCGTATGCGATAACGGTGCATATCCCATTCTTGTGACTGAAGTTGCATTTTAAAAGGAAAATACTATGGATTCGCCTACAAAAATAACCGTTCAAATTGGGGGGCATAATAGTCGCGCGGATATTCCTCATGATTTGCCATTACGAAAATGGCTTTACAGTTGGTTACTCGACCCAAATATCCCAAATAATTACCAGAAAGATTTAGATAGCTGGATTAGTTCATTGATTGTGTTGAACTTATTTGTATTATTGTTCGAACACGTTCCGGCTATGTACGAACCGTATAAACATTGGTTTCATTTATTTGATATGTTTTCGGTCGGCATATTCACGTTGGAATACTTGACGCGCCTCTGTTTGGCAGCAGAAGATGAAGAATTTAAAGAAAGTAAGTACCCTTATTTACGATATTTGATTAGCCCATTTGCGATTATCGATTTGTTGTCTGTTATGCCGTTCTATCTTCAGGCAATTATTTCCATTGATTTGCGAATGCTGCGTTTTTTACGATTACTACGGATTCTTAAATTATTTCGTGTTTTAATTCCTGCTTACCGAGAATTTTCAATAGCCAATCAAGGACGTACGTTTCGCCAAAAAATACACGCTTTAGTCTTTCCAAGTGATTATGGTGGTAGTTTGCAAGGTATTTTTGATACATTTATTGTTGTCTGGGTCATTGTTTCTGTACTTGCTGTCGTATTGGAATCCGTATTTGCGATTCACTATATTCTTAACATTCAATTTATTATTCTTGATACGGTGGCCGTTACAGTTTTTACAATGGAATACTGTATGCGAATTTATTCTTGTGTCGAAGAACCGGGATTTGAAAAAGCCATTTTAGGACGACTTAAACAGGCAAAAACAAGCGCGTCCATGATTGATTTTCTTGCGATTTTGCCATTTTTCCTCGAGGTTTTCTTACATCACTTATTTGATTTACGATTCTTTCGTGTATTCAGATTATTACGATTACTCAAATTAACCCGTTATACCGGTGCGACATCTACGTTAACAACCGTTATTGCGCGTGAATGGCCAGTATTAGCCGCTTCTGCATTTATTATGTTGCTGATGGTAGTTTTAACCGCGAGCCTTGGTTATTTATTTGAGCATGACGCGCAACCTGAAAAATTTGAGAACATTCCACAATCTATTTATTGGGCTGTTATTACGCTTGCATCCGTTGGATATGGTGATATATCACCCATCACGCCAATGGGACGAATTATGACTATCATTCTCGCCCTTTTGGGCATTGGTATTTTTGCGATTCCCGCCGCGTTATTATCTTCGGCTTTTACAGACCAATTACGAATTGAACGCGAAACACTCAAAAATGCCCTTTACGATATGCTTGCAGACGGCATTATTTCAGCGGATGAAGCGGATATTGTGAACAGAGAAGCGAAACGACTTCATTTAAGTGAAGAAGAAGTTCAACGTTTGATTGAAAAAGCAAAATATGATCGAGAGTTAAAAGATGATATTGCTGGTTTACCGTTACATAAAATCGCGGCAAAACCTGAACACGCTGTTGAACATTTCAAAACGTTACTGTCTCAAATTAAACAACTTGGGATTATGACAGACACCGAAAAATTCGAATATGCTGCTGTAAATGATGCCCGACTTTCCGCAAAAGAATTTGGGCTATGGAAATTTATCAATAAACTTTGAACAAAATTAGGGGCGTGTTTTTCGCGCCCCTAGTATTTTAGTTTTGATTCGCTTTTGCAAATTCTAAAAAGTCCTGACAATCCGCTTCAATCAATTCAAAACCCATCTTTTTAGAATAACGAATTTCTTTTGGCGTGGGATTTTTACGCAAAAACCAGCCTTTCGCTTCATTCGCGGAATACACAATATCGCTCATCACCATCCGTTCAGAATCGCGGCATAGCGGTAAACCAATCAACAGATATTTTTTGCCTTTGCGATACTCTTTCAAGAAATCGGGAATCGCAAATCCCCCCATCAATTCGGTAATGTAATCAACGTAATCGGCATCGGACGCAATGTAATTCGATTCAGGAAGCGGCGTTCCCATGGGTTTGAACAAAACAGGCGAACTTTTATCTACCGCCGTTTGTTCGATTTCGGCATATTTTTCACCGTCATAATGATAAATTTTAAAACGAAATGGCGTAGCTGAAATCCGCGCAAGTCCAACAATTAACGTATGTTTTTTGTTTGCATAACTTTCCTGCAATTGCGTGTCACGGTTGATGTCAATGACATAATTAGGTTGAACACTCGCCAACCAATCGTGCATTGCCGCCCTGCTCCACTTTGATTCTTTATAGGTTTTATCCAAAAATTGCGTTAAAAAATTACGTCCGCGCTTTAATTCTTGATTCATCGCGGCTCGAGGAAATTCGTACATCAATTTTGCCGCCATAGGCTTTCCGCCATTCATCGCAAGAATTAAACTGTCGCTATCCGCTGGCATGGGTGAACCATTTAATTTACTTTTTGAATCAAAAAGTACACCTGCGCCTAAATAAGGTACTACTTCATTGTTGTGAAGACCCGTTAAAATTTCTGAAAAAACTGCACTAAACATAAAAACTCCTTTGTTAATAAACATTTAAGCCATTTCTTCCGCTGGTGCAATAATCAATCCAGTTCAACAAAGCGATAAAAATCAATTGGTTATCGTTAATTAAATGCTTGAAAATTGTTTGATTTCGCACAACGACATCTGATTTACGACAATGTTCTGGTCAATTAGCGTTCAAAAAGAAGCGTTAAAAAGAACTGTTATTTTCCTCTAGCATTTCCGTACTAATTTCTTCCGTTATTTCATTTTTCAAAACAGTGTGTTTGTCTGTTCGTTACCCAACATTTCGGTACAAAATGTTTGTTATGCTACCAAATTTTACAACCTAAAGATTTTTATTTTTCTTATAATTCAAAGCCTTAAATTCATTTTTTCTATTGGCACAACCGTTGCTATAACCTAAATGTCATTAACAACAAACCCCAAAGAAGAGAGGATAAAATCATGGCTAAATTACGTCAATGTGCCATTTACGGTAAAGGCGGTATCGGTAAATCAACCACAACACAAAACTTAGTGGCCGCGTTAGCTGAACAAGGTCATAAAGTAATGATTGTGGGTTGTGATCCGAAAGCGGATTCAACACGTTTGATTCTTCATGCGAAAGCACAAAACTCAATCATGCAAATGGCTTCCGATGCGGGTAGCGTTGAAGATTTAGAATTAGAAGATGTGTTGAAAGTCGGTTACAAAGACATCAAATGTGTTGAATCGGGTGGTCCAGAGCCAGGTGTAGGTTGTGCGGGTCGTGGGGTTATCACTGCGATTAACTTCCTAGAAGAAGAAGGCGCGTACACCGACGATTTAGATTTCGTATTCTACGACGTATTAGGCGACGTAGTTTGTGGTGGTTTCGCAATGCCAATTCGTGAAAACAAAGCGCAAGAAATTTACATCGTTTGTTCAGGCGAAATGATGGCGATGTACGCCGCAAACAACATTGCGAAAGGGATTGTGAAATACGCAAATTCTGGCAGCGTGCGTTTAGCAGGTTTGATTTGTAACTCACGTCAGTGCGCTCGTGAAGACGAATTGATTATGGAATTGGCGGCGCGTTTAGGCACAACCATGATTCATTTCGTGCCACGCGACAACGTTGTACAACGTGCTGAAATTCGTCGTATGACTGTTATCGAATACGAGCCAACTGCAAAACAAGCGGATGAATATCGCGCGTTAGCGACAAAAATTTACGAAAACAAAAATTTCATTATTCCAACCCCTATCACAATGGACGAGTTAGAAGACTTGTTGATGGAATTCGGTGTGATGGAAGAAGTTGACGAAAGCATCGTTGGTAAAACAGCGGCAGCAGAAGCAACAGCGTAATAAAAAACGTGGGTTGAGTTTGAGCGAGTGCCTACTCAACCAATACAAATCGTTTTCTCAACAAGGTTTGTCTGGGGATTACCAGCGACCATCGGAGGATAACATCATGGCAGCCATGACAAGAGAAGAAACTGAAGCGCTCATCCAAGAAGTGCTTGAAGTTTATCCAGAAAAAGCAAAAAAAGACCGCGCTAAACATTTAGCCGTGAACGATACCAGTCTTGAAAAAGCAAACAAATGTATTACGTCAAACCGTAAATCTTTACCCGGCGTAATGACCATTCGTGGTTGTGCTTACGCGGGTTCAAAAGGGGTGGTTTGGGGACCAATCAAAGACATGATTCATATTTCACACGGTCCAGTGGGTTGTGGTCAGTATTCACGCGCAGGTCGTCGTAACTATTACGTCGGTACAACAGGCGTAAATACTTTCGGCACAATGAACTTCACGTCTGATTTCAAAGAAAACGACATCGTTTTCGGTGGCGATAAAAAACTCGCCAAAATCATGATTGAAATTGAACAATTATTCCCTTTAAACAAAGGCATTTCAGTTCAATCAGAATGTCCAATTGGTTTAATCGGTGACGACATCGAAGCAGTTTCTAAAAAAGCTAGCAAAGAAATCAACAAACCTGTTGTGCCAGTGCGTTGCGAAGGTTTCCGTGGGGTTTCGCAATCATTAGGGCATCACATTGCAAACGATGCGATTCGGGATTGGGTTTTAGAAAATCGTGATGGTGACAATAGTTTTGAAACTACGCCTTATGACGTAGCGGTGATTGGTGATTACAACATCGGCGGCGATGCGTGGGCTTCAAGAACATTGTTAGAAGAAATGGGATTGCGGGTTGTCGCGCAATGGTCAGGTGACGGTACGATTGCTGAAATCGAAAAAACGCCAAAAGTTAAATTAAATTTGATTCACTGTTACCGTTCGATGAACTATATCGCGCGTCACATGGAAGAAAAATACAGCATTCCTTGGATTGAGTACAACTTCTTTGGCCCTACCAAAATCGCTGAATCGTTACGCAAAATTGCGGCACTTTTTGATGAAAAAATCCAAGCTGGCGCAGAAAAAGTTATCGCTCGCTACACCACTGAATACCAAGCGGTTATCGACAAATACAAACCTCGTCTCGAAGGCAAACGAGTCATGCTTTACATCGGTGGTTTGCGTCCACGTCACGTTATTGGTGCTTACGAAGATTTAGGTATGGAAGTCGTTGGGACGGGTTACGAGTTCGCGCATAACGACGATTACGATCGTACTATCAAAGAAATGGGCAATGCAACGTTGCTTTATGACGATGTCACTGGTTACGAATTTGAAGAGTTTGTGAAAAAAGTACAACCCGATTTGATTGGTTCAGGTGTAAAAGAAAAATACATCTTCCAAAAAATGGGCGTTCCATTTAGACAAATGCACTCTTGGGATTATTCGGGTCCTTATCACGGTTACGACGGTTTCGCGATTTTCGCCCGCGATATGGATATGACAATCAATAATCCTTGCTGGAAAAACATTAAAGCACCTTGGAAAAACCAAGTGGCTAACGATGAAGCCGTCAAAGCGGTAGCGTAATTTTTAGGGTTGGGTTACGCGCGTCGCTAATGCCGTAACCCAGCAAAATCCAATAAACGCAGTCCACAGATTAGTGGCACGTTAGGAGAAGAATCATGAGCCAAGATGTCGAAAACATTCAAATGAGCTACCCTTTATTTCGCAACGACGAATATAAAGAAAATCTAGCTAGAAAACGAGATTTGTACGAAGAACGTCATCCACAAGACAAAATTGAAGAAGTTTTTCAATGGACGACGACTGAAGAATATCAAAAATTAAACTTTGAACGTGAAGCCTTAACCGTTAATCCAGCGAAAGCCTGCCAACCACTTGGTGCAGTATTATGTGCCTTAGGTTTTGAAAAAACATTGCCTTATGTTCATGGTTCACAAGGTTGTGTGGCGTATTTCCGTTCCTACTTTAACCGTCATTTCAAAGAGCCAATTTCATGTGTATCGGATTCGATGACTGAAGATGCAGCGGTATTTGGTGGACAAAAAAATATGATGGCGGGGCTTGAAAATGCAAAAGCCTTGTATAAGCCCGACATCATTGCAGTTTCAACGACTTGTATGGCAGAAGTTATTGGTGACGACTTAAATGCGTTCATCAACAACTCGAAAAAAGAAGGCTATATCGAGTCAGAATTCCCCGTTCCGTTTGCACACACACCAAGTTTCGTTGGTAGCCACACGACTGGCTGGGACAACATGTTTGAAGGGATGGCGCGTTATTTCACTCTGAATTACATGGAGGATAAAGTTGTTGGTTCAAACCATAAAATCAACTTTGTGCCTGGTTTTGAAACGTATTTAGGTAATTTCCGCGTTATTAAACGCATGATGAAAGAAATGGATGTTGATTGCACATTATTGAGCGATCCATCTGAAGTGTTAGACACGCCCGCAGACGGTGAATTCCGTATGTATTCAGGCGGTACAACACAAGCTGAAATCAAAGACGCGCCAAATGCGATTACGACTGTGTTGTTACAACCTTGGCAGTTAGAAAAAACCAAAAAAACCGTGCAAGACACTTGGCACCATAAAGTTCCAAAACTTGAAATTCCGATGGGCTTGGAATGGACAGATAAATTTTTAATGGAAATTTCTGAATTGACTGGCAAACCGATTCCTAAATCATTAGAACTTGAACGCGGGCGTTTTGTGGATATGATTACCGATTCGCACGCATGGTTACACGGCAAAAAGTTCGCGGTTTATGGTGATGCCGACTTTGCATTGGGTATGACAAAATTCATGCTTGAATTAGGTATTGAAGTGACTGATGTTCTCGTCAACCACGCGAACAAACGTTGGAAAAAAGCCTGTGAAGAAGTATTAAAAGCATCGCCTTATGGCAATACGGCTACAGTGCATATTGGTTGCGATTTATGGCATTTCCGTTCGTTGATGTTCACCAACAAACCTGATTTTATGATTGGTAACTCTTACGGAAAATTTATTCAACGCGATACCTTGCACAAAGGCAAAGAGTTTGAAGTACCATTGATTCGTATTGGCTTCCCTATTTTTGATAGACATCATTTACACCGCATGACGACCTTGGGTTATGAAGGCGGAATGTATATGTTGACTACGTTGGTGAATGCGGTACTCGAAAGACTTGATGACGATACACGCGGTATGGGAACAACGGATTATAACTACGATTTGATTCGTTAAAATTTTCCATCAAAAGTCGGGTTATGGTTTAACGCCTAACCCGACGAATTCACAAGGAGAATGCCATGCCCAGTGTCATGTTAAGAAAGCGCGAAGACGGTAAATTACTGTTTTATGTCGCCAAAAAAGATTTGGAAGAAACCATCGAATCGTTAGAATTCGATAGCCCAGACAAATGGGGTGGTGAAGTGGTGTTAGGCGATGGTTCAAAGTATGCCTTTGAGATTCTCGACGCGCCACCGAAAATTCCACTAACGCTCCAAGCAAAACGTTTATAACTAAGGAGGCTGTCATGTCTTTATATATTGTTTCTGCTGAATGTATTTCCTGTGGTGATTGCGTTCCAGTTTGCCCAACAGATTCAATCAAAGAAGGTCCTGTTGTTTTTGAAATTAACAAAAAAACGTGTACCGAATGCAACGGTGATTTTGACGTTCCTCAATGCGTGAAAGTTTGCCCAATTGATAACTGCATTTTGCCGCTTAATGGCTAAATTGTGTAAGGGCAAATGATATTTTGCCCTTATAGAAAAAATTTGGAGAATTCGTGATGATTACACCGGCACAATTACAAACCATTGCAAACCGTCTTGAAGGTCAACCTTTAAATGATGCAATCGTCACGTTTTTAAGAGAACAATTTCCAGACATTCATTTTACTTATTGCATGGACGACGACGTTTCAGGCGTTCAACCGAAATTGGAAAATCCCCGTTTTAACTTATATCTCATCGATGGTCGTGAGCATTGTTTATCTTTGACCAAAAATCATGAAGACGCTTCGGGCGTTCTTGTCGCTGAAGTTATCGACGATTAGGTGACTCAAATGTCTGAATTGTCTGTATCTTTGCCTGTTGCAGATTGCCGCTTATGTCCATTTCACAGCAAAACTTTGTTAATGGGACGTTGCACACCAGGCGATATTTGTGTTTTTGTTGAAAGTGGTCGGCAAATCGATCGTTTTTTTCGCCTCAATTCTGAATATGCGTTTCAATATCTTAATGATTCTTTTTGGGAACGCCGCGCTATTGCAGCACGTTACGCACCAGTAAAATATCTCACCGCTTTAATCAATGACGAAGACGAGGTCGTGCGTCGCGTCATCGCCCAACGTTTACCCGCGCCACAAATTGCTTGCTTTTTAAACGATCCAGACCGCGAAGTGCGAATGACAGTCGCGGACAGAATTGAGTTTACTCACCTCGAAAAACTCGCTACCGATTCCGATTACATCGTACGTTTAACCATTGTGAAACGGTTGCCGATTGGGCGATTATTTCGATTTATCAAAGACGAAGATTTACAAGTTCGCAAAAAAGTCGCCGAACGGTTGCCCGAAGTGAGTTTAGGATTGATGGCAAATGATGTTTCGCCAGACGTGCGCCGAATTGTTGCGGAAAGAATGTCGCCTGAAGACGCGGCAATTCTGATTCATGACGAAAATTGGTTGGTACGTTATACCGTCGCATTAAAGGTTGAATTGAAATCGCTTCATTTATTGGCAAACGACCCTGAACCCGATGTGCGAGACGTGGCACGGCAACGTCTTAACTCTACAACTCAATCGGAAGAAAATAATGATTGAATCTAAATTTAGCCTCGCAGGGCAAACGATTACGCAGTGCTGTAAAACACTCGCTCCTGCTGAAAACGACACAATTTTACTCGCAACATTGCAAAGTCTGATTCCTGATTATCCTGTACGTTTAGCATTAACTGGCGAAGAATGGTATCGATTAGGCGGTGTGGTCGATCCCGAAGGAAATCGAATTGCAAAAGATTTGGTCGAATGGGCAGAACGAACTTATATCGAATGCGGGCAGAATCTACAAACACTGATTGAACACACACTTGAGCAAAAATTGATTGCCACCAAACAAACGGGACGAACACTTTATTTTGTAGTACAAACAGGCGAAAAAGCTGAAGATTTTACGCTGATTGAAATTGATAAAACCCATGAAGTTAGCGATAGAATGCTTGCAGATGAAAATCTACCGCCCGAAGATTTAGAAGAATTTATTGATCCATTACAACCGTTTTGTATCGACAGTTTTTGTTTCGGGCATTCGCGTTACACTTATCGCCGCAAGACGGACGTGGCGGTTTTCATGGAAGTGATTAACGAGCGTCATCCCAATGAACATCCCGTACAGCGTTTTATGGACGATTGGAATCGGAGCAGCGCGGGACATACAAAACACCTTTCAGAAAATTGGATTATTCGCCCGTATCGTCACACGGGGCGTTTTGGTGAACAAATTGTGAACGCTGAAATTATCAATATCGAAACGGCGAATTTGCCGCATTTAGAAGATTTTACTAGTAAAAAAGGCAATTCATTAAATAACAGTCTCTCGCGTTTTGATAGACAAGCGGGTTATCCGTTTGCGTGGTTTTTTTATATGCTGAAAGGAAAAATGGTTTCAACAGATAGCGCGGAAGCCGTGTTTCGAGATATTTCGGGTGATTTTTCGTATTTGCCCGAACGTGACGAAGCCGTTTTGCGTGATTGGATTGCCAGCCCGTATAACGTTTAATGGAAATTTCGCTCGCCACGGTTTCCGATATTCCAAAATTGTGTGAACTACTCGCGCTGTTATTTTCGCAAGAAGCTGATTTCCAACCGAATTACGAAGCCCAACATCGCGGTTTAGTTCATATTTTGAACAATCCAGACGTTGGGCTTATTCTTGTGGCGCGAAAAAATGAGCAAGTTGTCGGAATGGTGAATTTGCTTTTTACCGTTTCCACTGCACTTGGACAACGGGTAGCGTTGTTGGAAGATTTAATTGTTTTACCAAATCAGCGCGGCAATGGCATTGGTTCACAGCTTTTAAAACAAGCGATTGAAACGGCGCGTTTGAATAATTGTCATCGAATTACATTGTTGACCGATTCTACAAATGAATCCGCCCAACAACTTTATCAAAAACAAGGTTTTCAGTTTTCAGCCATGATTCCGATGCGGGTATTGTTGTAATTTTATTGATGTTATGCGGTTGATTTTTTAACTTTCTTCACCTTCTCAACCTCCACCAACAGCGCAACCAATTCCTGATATTTTTCAAACAAAAAGACGAATTACAAACTGACTCTTCGGGCAATTTCAATATCTTTACGCAACAAATCATTAACTAAAGTTTGCAAGCTATCCTGCGTTATCAAACACTTTTCACTAAAATACTTGATGATTTCTTTGTCTAAATAGACGGGCAATTCTATATCTTCAACAGGAATATAAAATTTACCTTGTTCCGCATTAGAAAAATCGTATTCTTTTTTCATTTTGTAAGCCTCTTCATGTAAGTTTTCTTCTCAGTCGTTGTCGCTTTTCTAGCCGAAATAATCCGTATTGCATCGCCAGTACGAAACGTGTGAACCACCAACAACACTTTCTCATTTAAATTTTTACCCAACAAAAGCCACCTTTCTTCATCATTTGAATTTTCAATGTCTGGCAAATTTAATGCAAATGGGTCTGAAAATACATACGCCGCCTCACGAAAATCAATACCGTGTTTGCGAATGTTGATTTTGTTTTTATGCTCGTCCCATTCAAATTTCATTTCTTCACCCTTTTCGCTTTCACCTTCTCAACCTCCACCAACGGCGCAACCAATTCTTGATATTTCTCAAACAAAAACGCCACTCGTGCCGCGTCGTCTTTTTTGCCTTTGAAACCATAAGCAGAATCAACCGCTTTGTCGAGTTCAACATGAGCATTTTCCACGTTTTCAGGCATCGTTTTTGGGTTGTACAAATCTGCTAAAGATTTATCTTTATGAACAGCACGCGCATCTAAAACCGCTTGCGCTGCGTCTTCGATTTTCTTTTTTGCTGCGGGTTTTACATCAACTGGAAACGGAAAATTGTTATAAACAATCGTGTTTGAATAGCTGTAATCACTTTTTAATCGACCCGCCACAGTTCGCATCCAAGCGTTATGAAAATGACTTGTTAAAATTCCGAAGTCGTAAAGCGTCGCGTCGGGAATAAAAAATAATTTATTGCCGCAAATGATATTTTCGTCTAAATAACCGATTGGAATAAATCTGCGGTTTTCTGACGACACTATTGGCATTGCAAGGTAACGAGTTTCTGATTTGCGGATTTCACCAAATAAATACGGCGTTTCGGCTAGTTTTTGAGTGGGAATTTTCGGGCTGGCTAAACGCATTTTTTTAACGGCTTCCATGCGTTTTTTAATTTCAGGCGATTTTTTACGGTCAGTTTCAGTGCTATCTGTTAGCCATAAGCAATAACGCGGCAAATTGTTGATAAATTCCTCGCCCATCAAAAAAGGACGAATATATTTTGCGGCAATTTTGTCGGTTTTTCGTATCTCGTCCGCTTCTTCTTGTGATAACAATAAATTCCCGCCGTCTGTTGGTTGGCTTCCTTTCGTCATTTCTGGCGTGTTTTCGTTTAACGGTTTGCGGCGTTTTTCAATCAAAACCGTGGGCGCATCGACTAAATACGGATTGATTTGAGCCGCTTTTATTTCGGTAGGTTCGCCTTTGATGTCGTCGCCATAATCAAATAATTTGTAGCTGGACGGTTCTTGCAAACCAAAACCCATAATGACGCAATGCACCGCTGCCACGCCGCTTCCTTCGTTATTCCAGCGAAATGTACGATGTGCAAAATGGAGTTTCACACCTAATTTTAACAATTCAGTCCACAAAATCGCTACTTGTTCGCCTTGCGTGAGGCTGTTGGTTGAAACGAAAGCGACAGGGATTTTTTTGTTTTCTTGAATATAACGCGCTGCTTTGATGTGCCACGCCGTCACATAATCTAAAACGCCCGCGCCGCTCATATCTTTAAAAACTAATGCCAAATCGTCTTTTTGCGCTTGTTTTTGATAGCTGTATCCCACAAACGGCGGATTGCCCATGATGAAACTGCATTCTTTTGGCTTGATAACACTTTGCCAGTCGATTTGCAGTGCGTTAGCACAAACGATATTAGCACGATGATTCAGCGGTAAACGCAAATAGGGTTTGCCGTTATTACTGATTCGACAATTCATTTGATGGTCGGTTATCCACATCGCTACGACAGCGATTTGCGCGGAGGTTGAATCGATTTCAATGCCGTAAAATTGGTCAACATCACAAACTGGTTCACGGCGTTGGTTGGTTAGCTTTTCGAGTTCCACTAGAGTTAATTCTTCTAACAATCGGATTTCACGATAAGCGATAACTAAAAAATTACCGCAACCGCAAGCGGGGTCGAAAAATTCCAGTTCGCGTAACTTGGCATGAAAATCGTTGAGTTTTGAGAGTTTTGCTTTTGCGCTCTTTGCTTTTTCAAAATCAGCTTTGAGAGCATCTAAAAACAACGGCTCAATCACTTTTAATACATTGGCTTCGCTGGTGTAATGCGCTCCGAATTCACGGCGTTTTTTAGTTTTTACGTCTGCGGCTTCGTCCTCAAAGTGCATCACCGCTTGAAACAACGTGCCGAAAATAGCGGGGCTGATTTCGCTCCAATCAATTTTGCAGCATTCAAGTAAAGCGGTTCGTGCTTCGCTTCCAAAGCAATGGTCAGCTAATCGACCTTTGAATAATTCGCCGTTCACATACGGTAACGCTTGATAATCAGCGTTATAACTTTTTGAGCGTAAATCTTTTGGTGTATTTAATACGTTGAAAAATCTATCTAAAACACAGCTTAAATCTTCACCGTCGGAGCTTGTTTTATCGATAAGTTTTAAAAATACATCTGGTTGACCAAATAGATTGGTGTCGTCGCCAAATAAGCAGAAAAGAATACGAACTAACAAGCGTTCTAAATCTTCGCCTCTGTAATCGTTTGCTTGGATGGATTTGTGTAATACGCCTAATTTTTTAGCTGCCGCGATATTTGCCGCCTCTTGACGTGAAATTTCTTGGCGTTCATAACCGCCCAAAAATCCTAGTGCTTCAACATTTTGTCGAAAATCCGCTAATTTAAAACGGGCAATAGGTGTTTCTTTATCACTTGATTGGTCGTCATAAAGCACTAAATTCTGAAAATCACTGACTAAAATGTAGCGCGGCGCAACTTCTGGGCGTTTTTCAAGTTTTTCGATGTAGCCTTTTGCTTGCACATAAGCCTTCTCGAGATTTTTGCCTTTTGATTTCATTTCAACGAGCAGCAAGCTAGGAAAAAGCCCATCAATGCGATTGATTCCGCCCTTTACGCCGTCTACTTCAACATCTTTTGCAACACGCTCTTCAAACAAAAGTGTGCGAGTTGAGTTAATACCATAAACCTCGCACAATCCACGCATGAAGTTTTGCGCTTCGCCCATTTCATATTTCGCATTCTCAAATTCTTTTGAAAATTTATCGGCTCTATCGTGTAGTGTTTTTAAATCTGTTATTTCGCTCATTTTTTTACCTTAATTTTCATTCAATCAATTATGTTGGTTTCGACGATTTTGTTACCATTTGGTAAATAAGTTGTAATCGACTGAAACGTTTTTCGCCGTTCTCGAATTTCTTGCCATTTACCGCGTGCGAAGTAATCGGGATTTAATTCGTAGACACCACCCCCAATTTTTTAATACATTTTGAATGTTGGCGATATTTGTTTTAATTACAGCTTGTTAATTTTGATTTTGTCTTTCATTTTAAATTAGAATCAATCTGTTAAGTGGTTATTAGGCTGACTTATCCTTCTCTGTTGCGTTGATGAGATAATGAAGGTCGCCAACTTCACCTTTTCAATTAGCACGTCGATACGGTAGCCTCCCGTTACCTTCCAGCAATGGATGATGAGTTCTAGTGAGAGTGGTTCTCTCATGGCGTGCTTTTTTATAATTCATAGCAACCCATTCTTGATATTTTTCAAACTGCCAATCATTGAGATGTTTTCGTATTTTTAATACGGTGTCGCATCTGCGCCATTCTGTCAGATAATCAATTAGTCCACAAAAACAAATCTTACAAAATCCCTTCAAAAAACTTCCTTTTGTCGTATTTACGACAATTCAAAGTCAATATAAATTCAATAAAATCAAACCCTTAAATCGTGGCACGCCCGTTGCAATAACACAATAAAAACAACGGAGGTTGTGCCATGAAATCTAACAAAGACATTGCAGAATTATTAGACGAACCCGCTTGCGAACATAACAAGAAAGAAAAATCAGGTTGCGCGAAACCCAAACCAGGTTCGACAGCAGGCGGTTGTGCGTTCGATGGGGCGCAAATTGCCTTGTTACCGATTGCCGATGTCGCTCATTTAGTTCACGGTTCAATTGCTTGCGCGGGCAGTTCTTGGGACAACCGAGGCACACGCTCATCGGGTTCGCAATTGTATCAAATCGGCATGACGACTGATTTAACCGAACAAGATGTCATCATGGGACGCAGTGAAAAACGCCTTTTCCATTCCATCAAACAAGCTATTGATAGCTACAACCCACCAGCGGTTTTTGTTTATAACACCTGCATTCCTGCGCTTGTAGGTGACGACATTAACGCAGTATGCAAATCAGCTTCAGAAAAATGGAATGTTCCCGTCATTCCTATTGATTGCGCGGGTTTTTACGGCACAAAAAATTTAGGCAATCGCATTGCAGGTGATGCAATGGTTAATCACGTCATCGGTACACGCGAACCTGAACCCCAGCCGCAACATCCAAACTACAAAATCCACGACGTAAATTTAATCGGCGAATACAACATTGCAGGCGAATTCTGGCAAGTTTTACCGTTGCTTGATGAAATGGGTTTGCGCGTTTTATGCACGCTTTCAGGCGATGCGCGTTTTCACGAAGTCCAAACTATGCACCGCGCCGAAGTCAACATGATGGTTTGCTCAAAAGCGATGGTCAACGTCGCGCGAAAATTGCAAAAAGAATATGGCACGCCGTGGTTTGAAGGCAGTTTTTATGGAATTAGCGACACCAGCCAAGCGTTACGCGATTTTGCGAAAAGTTTAAACGACGAAGATTTGGTTGAACGCACTGAAAAAATCATTGCCCGCGAAGAAGCCAGAATCCAAGCCACACTCGAACCATGGAAAGCCCGTTTAAAAGGGAAGCGCGTTTTGTTATTCACAGGCGGCGTAAAAAGTTGGTCAGTGATTTCGGCATTGCAAGATTTAGGCATGGTCGTTGTCGCCACAGGCACGAAAAAATCCACCGAAGAAGACAAAGCGCGAATCCGTGAACTCATGGGCAACGATGCAATGATGATTGAAGACGGTAGCCCGAAAGCGTTGCTCAAATGTGTTCGTGATTACAAAGTCGATATTTTGATTGCAGGCGGACGCAATATGTACACCGCGCTGAAAGCCAAAATCCCGTTCCTTGATATTAACCAAGAACGCGAATTCGGTTACGAAGGTTATCAAGGAATGCTCGAACTCGTGCGGCAATTATCCTTAACCATTGAAAGTCCTGTTTGGGAAGCGGTGCGTGCGCCTGCACCGTGGAAAAGTACATCCCCCCCGCCCCCCTTCGAAGGGGGGCGTTTGACCCGCGAGGTGAATCATGGCTGAAATCATTAAACGTAACAAAGCCCTTTCAGTAAATCCGCTCAAAGCCAGCCAACCCGTCGGCGGCACGCTTGCCACATTAGGATTTGACCGCGCAATGCCAATGTTGCACGGTTCACAAGGTTGCACGGCGTTTGCCAAAGTGTTTTTTGTGCGCCATTTCCGTGAGCCAATTCCATTGCAAACCACCGCGATGGATCAAAGTAGCTCGGTGATGGGCGCAGATGAAAACGTGATTGAAGGCATCAAAGCGATTGCTGAAAAATCGAATCCCACGTTGATTGTGGTTTTGACAACAGGTTTAGCCGAAACACAAGGCGCGGATGTGCATCGCAATCTAAAAGAATTCCGCGAACAATATCCGCAATTCGACCACATTGCCGTTGTGATGGTGAACACGCCTGATTTTACAGGTTGCGTCGAAACAGGTTACGCGGCGACGGTTTATGAAATCATCAAAGTATTAGTGCCGAATGCGTCTGAAGCGGGAACAAAACCGAATAACCGTCCTCGGCAAGTCAATGTGTTAGTTAGTCCGATGCTCACGTCAGGCGATTTAGAAGCCTTGCGCGATACGATTGAACAATTCAATTTGCGTCCTGTGTTTGTGCCAGATATTTCGGATTCGCTCGATGGTAGTTTGACTGAAGATGATTTTTCACCTGTGACGATTGGTGGCACGCCAATTTCAGAATTAAAAACGCTTGGCGATGCAACCGCGACGCTGGTTATTGGTGCATCGTTGCAAAAAGCAGGCGATTTGTTAAAAGAAAAAACAGGCGTTCCCACTTATCAGTTTGACCATCTTTATGGTTTGCAGGCGAATGATGATTTGATTCTGACGCTGGCAAATATCAGCCAGCAACCCGTTCCTGAACGTATCGAACGCCAACGTTCACAATTACAAGATGCGATGCTCGACACGCATTTTATGTTGGGACAATTGCGCGTAGCGATTGCCGCTGACCCTGACCAACTGAATGCGTTTTCACATTTACTCGCAGGCATGGGCGCAGAAATCGTCGCCGCTGTGACTACGGCACACACGCCCGTTTTAGCCAATATGCCAGTGAAACAAATCAAAATCGGCGATTTAGAAGATTTGGAACTACTTGCCAAAGAACACAAAGCGCAATTGTTAATCGGTAATTCGCACGCCGTTTCTAGCGCAGAACGTTTAGGAATCCCGATTTTACGCGCAGGTTTTCCGCTTTATGACCTTATCGGCGGCTATCAAAAAACGTGGGGGGGTTATCGCGGCTCACGTCAGGCATTATTTGATTTGGCGAATTTAGCGATTAACTTCGCGCATGAAGAAATCGAAGTGTATCACTCGATTTATTCGCAAAAGTTCGATGCCGCTCAACATGACGCTTGCTCGCCATCATGTCACTAGCTCGCCACATTTACGTTGTCAAAAACAACGAGGAGAACATTCAAATGGATACTGCTATCAAAGTTGCATTTGCGACCAGCGATATGTTGCACGTTGACCAACATTTTGGTTCAGCCCAATCGTTTGCTATTTACGCCGTGAATCCTGAGCAAGCCGAATTACTCGAAGCCGCGCAATTTGGCAATCTCGCCCAAGACGGCAACGAAGATAAATTAGCTGTGAAAATTCAATTACTCGATGGTTGCGCGGCGGTGTATTGCCAAGCCATTGGTGCATCGGCGATTAAACAAATCATCGCGCACGGCATTCAACCCGTAAAAGTTCACGAAGGCAGTCGCATTAAAAATTTAGTCGCCGATTTGCAAGCCGAAATGAAATCAGGCGCAACCAGTTGGCTTGCTAAAGCCATCAATCAAAACAAAACGCCTGACCCAAAACGTTTTGATGCAATGGCTGACGAAGATTGGCAAGAATAAAGCACCTCCCCCAGCCTTTCAGGCTGCCCCCTCCAAAGGGGGCGAAAGATTAAAAAGCAATCGCTTTTGCTTTTTATTGGTTTTCCCCCTTTGGAGGGGGAGCGGCGATAGCCGCAGGGGGAGGTGCTTTAAAGAAAATAATTTTAAAAACCCCAGAGGATTTACCCATGAGCGAATTAGTTGTTCAAGAAAATGACCCGTTTTTAACGTCAGATGTTGTTGTTGAAATGTTAAAACAACTCCGTGCTATCGACACTTACGACACTTACGACGGTTTGACTGAAGCGCAAATCATTGACCCGTTAATTTTGACCAAAGAACGCCGTCGCGAAATTCCAATTGTTGGAGATCCTGACGAACTAACATTGGCTCGCGTCAAAACTTACTACAACACCATTGCCAATTTGGTTGAGAAAAAAACCAAACTCATGGCAGTTCCCGTTATCAACATCACGCACGAAGGGTTTGGACGCGCGTTTGTGCTAACAGGCAAATTGATTGTGGTCGATAAAATTTTGCGCGACGTGCATCGTTTTGGTTTTCCAAGCCTTGAAGATTTGTGCGTGAAAACAGAAGAAGTCGTCGAAAAAGCCGCCGCGTTAATTGAACAATACCGTGAAGTCGCAGAAGCCTAGAATTTGAAGGAATTGCAAAAATGACAGAAGAAGAACTCAAAAAATTAGAAAAAGACGTGAAAAAAAATAAACGTCTCGCCAGCGAAAAAGCAATGGAGTTACACGATTTAATCGAAGACCGTTTGCCTGACGCTTACGGCGAATTGATGGGCATTGCTCAAGCGACTTTCGATGCGTGTTTAGCATGGGATGAAGCGAACAAAAAATTTCTTGCTGCCAGCGGCGCGTGAGGAGGAACGATGAGTGAATTTATAACAGGTACAACATTCGGCGGCACAGTTTGGACTCCGAATTACGTTTCGAATTTAAACCAAAAAACCTGCATCGCGTGTGGACGGTGTTTTAAAGTTTGTCCGCGTGACGTTTTCAATTTAATCGACAAAGACGAAATCGTTGAAGAATTTGATGATGAATACGGCGATTTTGAAGACGATGACGACAACAGCATGGTCATGAGTTTGAAAAATCCAGACGATTGCATCGGCTGTGAAGCGTGTTCAAAAGTCTGTCCAAAAAATTGTTTTACTCATCAACATAAAGCCGCTTAACAAGAGGATTTTCAATCATGCCAAGACCAGAGAAACACGTTTTTATTTGTACGCAAAATCGTCCGCAAGGACATCCACGCGGTTCGTGCGGCGCGAAAGGTTGCGCCGATGTGATGAATGAATTTATGAACGAAATTCAAAGCCGTAATTTGTTTGAAAAAATTGCGTTGACCAACACAGGTTGCATGGGACCTTGTATGTTTGGCACAAACGTTCTCGTTTATCCCGAAGGCGTGATGTATGGCAATGTCACCAAAGAAGATGTGAAAACCATCATCGACGAGCATTTGCTCGGTGGCAAACCTGTTGAAGCGTTAAAAGTACCTGCTGAGGTTTGGTAATCGTGAGCCTGAAAGAGCAAATCGATAATCAATGTGCGTTTGGCAAAGTGATTTGTCAGCGCATTAGCGAGGCGATTGTGAAATTAGGCTTTTCAGTGCAAACGCCGATTGTTTTGCCAAATTTTGAAGATGCTGAATTTCGTTTGATTCTTGACCCGCTAACACAAGATTCAAATTTAGCGGGTTATTGGTACAACGAAAAAAGACAACGCATCGGACAAATTCAATTTAACAGCGACGGCAGTTTTTACGCCGAATACGATGTTGTACAACCGCATCCGAGCAAAAAACAATTTTTTGTCGAAGGGATTAACGCTTGGGGAAGGGAAGACAACATCAAAACCGAAGCCAAATTACTCGAATTGCCGTAATGAACACATTTAAAAATCATCGTTTGTTACTTTTCTACAAAGGCGACATTAGCGCGTTGACTTTATTTGCTCAACAAGAAAATGGCAGCGTATGTTTTCCCGAACCATTGCCCGCGTTATCGGAAGTTCTCGAAACACAAGAATCTGAAATCGATGAAATTGTGTTGCATCCGGTTTTATTGCTCAAAGAAATCAATCAAATCTTAAATTTAGATAATGATTTACTCAAAATTGAGCCGACGTTTTGCGAACAAGTTAATACCTCAAATGGCTTAATAATCCTCTATTTAGCACGATTCACGTTACTTGATCCGCCGTATAAATTACTCGAAAGTCGTCATTTAAAACTTAAAACCTTAACCGAATTGCGCCGTCAATCGCCCGTTGAATTGGAATTATTGCGGCGTGCTTACGTCAAAGTGATGGAGGGCTAAATTCACCAAAATTTTCCGTGAAGTCATAAAGCATAAACCTGTTGAAGGTATGATTGATAAATCATCAAATCAATTTTCAGGAAAAATAAATTATGCACGAAATGTCATTATGTGAAGGGATGTTAGGTATTCTCAAACAACAAGCGATAGAACAAAATTATTCCAGTGTAAAAACGGTATTTTTAGAAATTGGCACATTATCAAATGTCGAACCCGACGCAATACGGTTTGCATTTCCGGTTGTGACCCAAGGTTCGTTGGCTGAAAACGCGACGCTTGAAATTATTGAGGTCATAGGTCAAGCGTGGTGTTTACAATGCCAAAAAGATGTAATTATTAAAAATCGTTATGACGGCTGTCCGTTATGCGAAAGTCATCAGCTACAAATTACCGATGGCGAACAAATGCGAATTAAAGAATTAGAAGTCGCCTGACAAAATTATTCCTTTTTACAATTTTTTACCACAGGAGTTACACCATGAGCGTTAAAGCAATTAAAGAATTTTCTGAAAAAGCGAAAGCCAATCCAGAACTTGGCGAAAAATTAAAAGCAGCGGTAAAAATGAAAGAATTACGCGCTTTGTTTGAAGAAAATGGTTTGGAATATCACGAAGATTCATTTTATCCACCGAATGAACCGCAATTTGTTGAAGAACAACTTTCTGAAAAAATGGCAAAGGCTTTGTTGAGAGTTTAAGCCGAAATGTTTGATTTTATGGATTTGGAATTTGAGCCAGCCGTGCCAGAGTTTTATATTCCAGAAGCCAGTGAATGTATGCGTTGTGGGCAATGTGTTAGCGGTTGTCCGACGTTTCGTTTGTTCCAAATCCATGAAGAAACACCTAGAAGTCGCATTCGCACGATCAGTAAAATTTTGGTTGAAAATTTGCCCGTGAGCGCAGACGAATTAGCACATTTGAATAATTGTATGCAATGTCGTGCTTGCGAAACAAGTTGTCCGAGTCAAATGCGTTATGGCGAATTATTCGACCAAGCGCAGGCAAAATTACAAACACCGTTGAAACCGTTAGCAAAAGTGGCATTTTATTTGATTGAAAACAAAAAACAACGCGCTGGGTTGATGCCATTTGTGAAAGGTTATTTAAAATCGGGACTGCAAAAACCGTTGCAAAATTCTGGAATTTTAGAAAAATTGAATTTGGCGAATGCTGAAAAACTCTTGAATGAACCCACGTTAAAACCGTTGTTTGAACATTATCCGACAAATGGCGTTTCGCGTGGAAAAGTCGCTTTATTCACGGGTTGTATTGCCGAACATTTTGACCGTGAAACGTTGTTGGCAGCGATTAAATTACTCAACGCTAATGGTTTCAACGTTCAAATTCCAAAAACACAAAGTTGTTGTGGCGCGATTCATCGGCACAATGGGAAATCTGCCACGAAATTGTGCGAAAACAATCTCATCGTTTTTAATTCGTTAAATGTTGAGGCAGTGATTCACGTTGCGACGGGTTGTGGCGCGATGTTGAAAGAATATGAAAACGAAGATTTTAAACGGCGGTTGTTTGATATTAACGATTTTTTATTGGCGAATTGGTCAGTTGATTTACAACTTTTGTCCTCGAATTTAAAAGTTGCCGTTCACGAACCGTGCAGTCAACGAAACGTTTTGAAAAATCAGCAGAGCGTTTATGCGTTGTTGCAAAAAATTCCGAATTTGACGATTGAAACATTGGCGGATAATCGGATTTGTTGCGGTTCGGGCGGAAGTTATATGCTGACGCATCCTGAAAATGCGGCGCAATTGCGTGATTTGAAACACAAAATTATGCGTGATGCCGAAGTTGATTTAGTGGTGAGCAGCAATTTTGGTTGTGTGATTCATCTCAATTCTGACAAAACCAAAGTTGTGCATCCGTTGATTTTGTTGGAGAATCAATTAGCGTAATCAATTCAAAATCGGTATTTTTTCTTTTACATTATTACTTAATAATTTGTACAAACAAAAAAGGCGAGATTTCTCTCGCCTTTTTTGCTTTGACAAAATCTAAATTACAGCATCAAATCACTGGCAACCAAACTTTTTATGCCATTAAGTTGAATTGCAAAATCAGCCACGCTGTCGTTATTCACATTGCCGTACAAAATGTGGCTCGTAGTATCAAAGAAAAGTTGCCCGGCTTTAGTAGTGGAATCTCCAGAGAATTTTGCACCTACAACAGGATTTGAAAATGCTTGATTGCCTGTTTTAGTGGTATCTGCATCAATGGTTGAAAGGACAATTTTATCTTTTTGATTGTGATTAAAATCAGTAATAACCTCGATGCCTAATTTTGAAATCGGTGCATCTTTTGTGTCAGTAAAAATAAATTTATCAGTCCCTGCACCACCTATTAACATGTCAAAACCCAAGCCACCCGTTAAACTATCATTACTATTACCGCCGTTTAGGTTGTCGTTACCCGCTTTGCCAAGCAACGTATCATTACCTGCTAATCCAGAAAGTACATCATCGTAATCAGTACCATAAAGTTTGTTAGCTTTCGCGTCACCAGTTTTCGTAACGCCTTTTGGTACAAAAATAATCGGTGCAGCTTGAACAATGGCTGTTTCAGCACTAATAACCTGTTCGTTAGTACCCAAATCATCCGTATAAGAAATATCAACCGTTATTTTTTTACCGACCTCATTCTTCGTGAGCGAATACGTTTCTTGGTCTGCGTTTTTAATCACCACGCCATTACTGAGCCATTGATAATTAAAGTCGCCTAAACCATCTTCATCAGCAACTGTTGAAGTTATCGATAATGTTTTACCAACTTTAGCTTCACCGTTAATGGCAATGTTGCCTGTTGGCGCGTGATTTTCTGACATAACAGGTGCGGTCTCAGCACTCGCCACGCTTTCCTCATTATTTAAATCATCATAATAGAAAATTAACACGCTGATTTTTTGACCTACATCATCTTGAGTCAGACTGTAGTATTCAGCATCTTCGGCATCTTTTATTACAACACCATTACGCAACCATTGATAGTAAAAGTCATTGTAAAAACCATCAGCATCATCAATGGTGTTAGTTACTGCGAATAAAATTTCACCAACCTTAACAATACCGTCAATGGTGACTTCACCCGTTGGTGCGTGATTTTCTGAAGGCGTTACATTATCGTTGTCCGCTCCAGGTATCGCAATAACACCGCTACTTCTCATACTTTCTGCGTTATTTTTCAAGTCAGTATAACTAACGACTACTGAAACTTTTGCAACAGAATCGGCATCATTGGAAGTTAATGTATATGTCGATCCTGTTGCCCCTGAAATTAAATTGCCAAGTTCAGATGAAGTATAATCACCACTGAACCACTGATAACTTAACTTACCAATGCCATCTGCGTCTGCAAGTGTATTAGTAATCGCGGTTAAAACTTGACCTTCTTGTGCATAGTCGTGGTTATAAATTTTCTTAAGATTTTCATCTATGCCACTAATCGTAACGCTACCAGTTGGAGCGTGATTTTCTGCAACAATCGGTGCAGCAGCAATCAACCCCGTTGTTTTACTCGTCACACTTTCAGCGTTACTTTTCAAATCGGTGTAACTGACTTTTACGCTGATAGTTTTACCAACATCAGCCGCTGTCAATGTGTAAGTAGTTTGCGTTGCACCTGAAATCACCACGCCATTACTGAGCCATTGATAATTTAACGTGCCTAAACCATCAGCATCATCAACTGTACTCGCCAAAGACAATTCTTTGCCAACGGTTGCTTCGCCTTTGATGGTGATTTCGCCAGTGGGTTTGTTGTTTGACGCGACCAAAAAAGGATTTGGAACTCGATATATTTCGCTATAGAAGTAGTCGTCGGGATAGCTGACAGCTAGATTTTGTTGCCTATGATCGGCAGCATTCAACAGAATATATTTACCGTCAGATGAGAATTGAGGCTGATCTGCGCCACTAATAAAGTTGCTTTGAGATGTATGTGAAGGATCGTGTTCAAAAACAGAAGACACCAATTTCCATTCACCTGTTTGCATATCCTTTACAATTACGCCACCTTGTTGATGATTGGTTGTATCATCCTTTGGATAAAGAAATTCGGTGCTATTGACATACAAAGCAACATAACGTCCATCCCCTGACATTGTAGCCTCAGAGTAGTTCAGATATTTAAAACTACCATCATTAAGCATAAATATGTCAGGAGTTGTAACACGTTGAATCGCCCCTGTTTGCATATCTTTATAAAAAATATCTGGTACGTTGTTAGTGTCGTTAGGAACAAGATTTTGAGAGTAACTTGCAAACAAAACATAACGTCCATCTGTACTAATGTGAGGATTACTACTTCCCACAATAGCTAATGAGGTACTATCTTCAGATCCTTTTCCTTCAACCCCATCCGCATTAGTTGAAACACACACTGTTTGATTCGTTTGTAAGTCGGTGCGGTATATCTGCGCTCTGGTTGTATCATGAGAATTAGCGGGATCTCTACCTTTATAATAAGAAAATACAACATAATGACCATCACCCGAAAAAGAATATGAGCCTATACCGGCCTCATTATGCGAATAGGATATATCTGGTGGCAAGTCTGGTTTGAAATCTTGAACCGCCCCCGTTTGAGTATCTTTAATTCTAATATCAACTACGTTACCATAGCTACTTTTATCGTACATCACATATCGTCCATCAGAAGATATGCTGAATGCCCCATAGCTGCCGCTTCCACTCCCATCGCCCTTAGACACCAACGTCACAACACCCGTTGTCATATTTCTAACATAAATGTCGTCAGTTTTGTCCTTTCCAAGCCAAGAAGAATCACTTGGTTCTGGAACAAGGCTTTTTTGGGTAACGAATGCGACGTGAATGCCATCGTCCGATAGGGCATACCACTCTGTTGATGTCACTGGGATAGATTGAATTGCACCTGTTGTGATGTCTTTGTAAAAAAGATTAGACCCATAATAATTCTGATTGGGTGAAGTTGTCACACCAGGAACTAAATTGTCCGCATTGCTTCTAAATACGCTATAACGTCCATCACCAGAAAAAACAGAGGCATTGTCATAATAGTCATTACTTACATTCGCTTCGTAGAGAGTTTTATCGGAGCTAAAAATTTTCGTGTAAGTGTAATCCGCTTTTCCTGCTGCATCAGAGCTGACTAAATCAATTTTGTTTGGGAGTGTCGTTGAATTTGTCATTATTTAATCTCCGTACAAGCAACAGTAAGTTCAGCGATTTTTTGAGCGACAAATTCACTTTTCCAGTAACTGGAGTGAGCATTACCAGCGACTAAAGGTGATGTATATTTCGTCAAATTCAACATGTTTAAAATTGGCTCACTGAGTGAGTTATTTGTTAAAAAATCTTTCACTTTAATGCAGTCTTGATTTTCTTCTTTGAAAATATCTGAAAGTAATTTTTCAAGTGGACAAGCAATTAAATCACCTCTGTGTATAAAGTTTTGCCAAACTAAACCATCCCTTACGATGCTATTCAGATTTTGGCTGATGTCATGAGAGCTATTTGAAGCAACTATTAGCGAATAAAAAGCAATCGGTGAACCCATTGTGCTGATACTGCCGATTTTAATACCTGTGTATTTTGTCTTCTCATCAGCTCCTAGCCCCCAGAATTTACTACGAATTTCGTCAACCTGATTGATGGCATTTACAATTTTTTCATCGTTATTTCTACGGTCACAATTACAGTCGGTTTTGTCCCATCGGGCAGCAAACAAAATATCAAACAAAATAACGGAACCCCAGCTGTGGGCAACAATGTGTAATGCGTCATTTTTTTCGTCGTAATTAGAAAGCTCTTTTGCCATTTCTTCATGTAAAGCACTTATCGCATCAGCAGCAATGTGTTGACTAAGATACAGTGCTGCGTCCCCTACAAATTGTAGTAAGTCATGTTCACGCAAATTTTTAAACCACATCCCATCCCATACAGACTTGGATGCTTGAAGTTCTGTTAAAACAGTCTTTTCTTGCTCTTTTGTGGTGTCATACCACTTCAAAGAAATATTGTGTATTTTTTCGTGAGTAATGGAGCGTGCATTGATAAGACTTATTAAGTCTTGTGCGTAATTTGGGTCATTTTCATTCACACCGTGAACGAACAGTACATGATTTGTCATTTTTATAACTCCAGTAAATTTAAGACAATAAAAAACCAGCCAGCGCAGAACTCGGGCGGGTGGGTTTTGGGGTGGAGAAATTTGACTCGGACGCTGGAAAAAACTTGACTTGCGCTAACGAAACAACAGAATTTTTGACTGACTGACTGACTGACTGACTGACTGACTGACTGACTGACTGACAAAATAATTGCGCCTTGAATTTAACTGACCGTGCGAAATGCCCCACCCAGAGCTGATAGGCTTGGGTGGGGATGGATAGCACTGCTTCCGCGAAGCGGCTTTTGATTTTCTTATTCATACTGTAAAATTCCCGTGTTCTTACATTGTTTGTCATCGAAAACCAAGAGGCTCACAATGTGTGAAAAGCAAACCTATTTGCAATCTAAACCAATCATAGTTAGATTGTGCAACCAATTTGAGGCGGCAGGTTCTGTCGTGACTGTAAAGCGTTCCCCATC
>CAIQZX010000183.1 GCA_903876445.1 uncultured Pseudomonadota bacterium
CGAAAAAGAAACTTGTGGCAGAAGGTGATGTTGAAATCGTCATTAACGAAGAAAAGACAATTCATGTCCCGTCAGGTTCAAAATTATTAAACGCGCTTGCAGACAACGGTTTATTCGTTTCGTCAGCGTGTGGCGGTGGTGGTACTTGTGGTCAATGTAAAGTGAAAGTTCATTCAGGCGGCGGCGATATTTTGCCAACTGAATTAAGTCACATTACCAAACGTGAAGCCGCACACGGCGAACGTTTAGCGTGTCAAGTGGCTGTCAAAAGTAACATGGACATCGAAGTCGAAGACAGCGTTTTCGGCGTGAAAAAATGGGAATGCACCGTTAAATCAAACGATAACGTGGCAACTTTCATTAAAGAATTGGTGTTGTCATTGCCAGAAGGCGAAGAAATTAAATACCGCGCGGGTGGTTACATTCAAATCGAATGTCCGCCACACGTTGCGGATTATAAAAATTTCGACGTGGCAGAACGTTTCCGTGGCGATTGGGACAAATTCAATTTGTGGCAATATGTTTCTAACGTGAAAGAACCTGCGTTGCGTGCTTATTCGATGGCTTCTTATCCAGAAGAAAAAGAAATCATGTTGAACGTGCGTATTGCAACCCCACCTTTCAATGTACCGAATGCGCCACCAGGTATCATGTCATCGTTCATTTTTAACCTAAAACCAGGTGATAAATGTATCGTGTCAGGGCCTTACGGTGAATTCTACGCACGCGATACCGAGGCAGAAATGGTATTTGTCGGCGGTGGTGCGGGGATGGCTCCAATGCGTTCACACATTTTCGACCAACTCCGTCGGTTGAAATCAAAACGCAAAATGACCTTCTGGTATGGTGCGCGTAGCAAACGTGAAATGTTCTATGTGGAAGATTTCGATATGTTGGCTCGTGAAAATCCAAACTTCACATGGCATTGCGCGTTGTCTGACCCATTACCTGAAGATGAATGGACAGGTTACACAGGCTTTATTCACAATGTTTTAGAAGC
Organism: uncultured Pseudomonadota bacterium; assembly: GCA_903876445.1. Taxonomy (GTDB): domain Bacteria; phylum Pseudomonadota; class Gammaproteobacteria; order Methylococcales; family Methylomonadaceae; genus UBA10906. The sequence continues at coordinate 1,001 of CAIQZX010000183.1, forward strand.
AGAATTCATTAAGAAACACGCTGCACCTGAAGATTGTGAGTTCTACATGTGTGGCCCTCCAATCATGAATACGTCAGTTATCAACATGTTGATTAACAACGGCGTTGAACCTGAAAACATTATGTTGGATGACTTTGGCGGTTAGTTTTTTGCTGAAAAAAAGTTCCATAAAAAACGGCGCATTAAGTTTTTAATGCGCCGTTTTTTATTGCCATTTATTTCTTCTTTTCAATTATGTCTAATTTGACCGTCTAAGTTTAAATCTTCTCTTATTTTTCAAAACTGAATATCTATTAAATTCAATAGATTAATTTAATCACTTAACGTTTTGATTCAAATAAAAATTTGCATTGTTTGACAAAGGCGCGTAGGGGGGGGTATTATCGCAGCGTGAGCTTGAAAGGCTTGCTGGGTCTACAATTTATCATTCGAGGAATTATTATGAAAACTTCAAGATTCAAAAAAGTATTTGCACCTGTTAAAGGTACTGCTCCAACAGCTTGCTCATTGATGAGTGGCTACGCTCGATAAAATCTATTTCGCAATTTTGGAGATTTATTATGAACACACCTAGATTCAAAAAAGTATTCACGCCAGCAGATGGCAAAGCACCAACTTCTTGCTCTTTGCAAGGTGGCTACGCTAGATAAGCGTAACTTATTGAGTAAAAGATATGGGCGCATTTCGCGCCTATATTTTTGTCTATTGAAAACTTCGGGACAGAAAATGAACGAATACAATTTATTAAAATTAAAATCCGATTTGGGCAAAATGTACGTTTTCGATGCTTTAACAAATGACATTTTTTCAATTGAAAATGATGAAGATTTCAATTCCGTTTGCATGGCAGATTTTGGTCACGATACTGATTTGAGATTACATCCGCTTGAATTTTCTGAAATACAAAAAGAAGTATCAACAAATGCAAAAACGCTAATTCTTGAAATTACCGAAGAATGCAATTTACGTTGTACTTATTGCGTTTTCGACGAAAAACATATTTTTGAACGGAATCACAGTAATAAAACAATGTTTTTGGAGCTTGCTTTTGAGGAAGTGAAAAACTTTTATAATCGTACAAATCAAGAAGAAGGCTACATTGTTTTTTATGGTGGCGAACCATTACTTGCGTTTGACATGATTAAACAAATCGTTGATTACGCCAATCAAATTTCAAATCACCGTTTGAAGTTTTCATTAACAACAAATGGTTTAGCTTTAGCAGAAAACAAATTTGATTTTTTAATCGAAAATAATTTTTTGCTTACTGTAAGTTTAGATGGTGACAAAGAAACACACGACAAACAGCGTGTTACGGTAACGGGTAAAGGCACTTTTGATGCGATTACCAATAATTTGAAAAAACTGAAAAACTATAACGCCCAATTTTTAAAAAATAACGTTTTGATAAATTGCGTTATTTCTGACGCTAACGATTTATCGAAAATAAATCAATTTTTCAAAGACAACGACTTTGCCGAAGAATCGTTACGTTTCTCACCTGTTTTGCAAAATAACGTTGCGATTGATGGCTATATTACAAACAGCATTTCACTTGAATCAGTTAAGCAATCATTAAAAGCTGGCTTGTTACCTGTAGAAAATCATTTTTTGGATAGCATTTTAAAAAAGATTGAGTTCAGAAAATTAGATGATGAAGCGCGTTTAGGTAAAAAACTTTGCGTACCTTTTGCTAATCGAACTTACGTCAGAACTGATGGCTCAATTCAATTTTGTGAACGTATCGAAAATTACGGCAAATCAAAAAATGAATCCGTAAATTTAGCCGCTAAATCTGAAACCATTTACAGTGAATTCAAAACGTTTAAAAAAGAAACTTGCAGCAAATGTTTTGCCTACAATTTTTGTGAAATGTGTCCCGCGTCGTTTATTAAAAATAGTCAATTTGATAATGAATTGGCAAATGCTAAATGTGGTCAATATCGGCAAACGGTTAAACAAGCGTTCCAAATTTACATTAACAAAATGGAACGTGATGAGGTTGAACAATGTTAAACACAAATCAACTTGCTGAATTGCATTTTGAATTGTGGAATGGTTTGAATGGGATGTTTAATTCAAAAGATAAAATTTTTCCTTGTCTTTATGCAATCAGTTCATTTAACAAAAAAACAATGTATTTCGGCGTTTCAAATCAAACTGAATCAATTGAAAATTTAGTTAATGATTTAAAAGAAATGTCGTTGTTATTGGATGAAGAGCGCGACGAAAAATCAAAAATGTTTAATACCTACGTTCATATAATTCAAAATCACGATGTCGAAGATGTAAGAAAATTTTTAATTAACTTGTTGCAATCATCGCATAAAGTTGATGAAAAAAATTGGCTAGAAAATGCCACTAAAGATATGAATTCACCTGATTTTGAATTTTGCTTTAACGGTAAATTATGGTTTCCCGTTTTGCTTACGCCTAATCATCCTTCAACAATTCGCCGCAGTCCTTTTACCTTAATTGCTTTTCAACCTAGCATCACGTTTGATTACAACAAACAAACTAAGTCAGAATTTTATCAGCGAATGAGAACATCTATTCATTGTCGCGTTGATGATTTTTATAGTGAAGGCAGACCTTATTACTTGTCTAATAAATCAAGCGGCAAAAACATTGTTCAATTCATTGGGGCTGATTTATCTGAATTTGATAGCGATTATTGTTATCCAGTTATTGGTGAATGTGATGTGTGATTTTTTTAGCTTCATAAATTCAATGCCATTTTCTGGATTAGTTTTTATTGGAATAATTAGTTATGGCGTATTGGAATGGTCTTTACATTTTGTAACTCTAAAAGAGAGAAAATTTTCTTTTTCTTGGAAAAGACTACTTGCAATTTTATCTATTGGCTATGCTTTTGCGGATTATTGCAAAGAAGAAAAAAATTTAAACCTAAAAAGTTTTATTGAACGCTGTAATCATTGGAATTTTATTGTCAGTTTAATTCTGATGGTATGTAGCTTCTTAATTCTTCGTTACTCAGAATCTCAGAATTTGATGCTGTTAATTCAAACAATTAACGGCTATAGATTCATCTCACGCAGTTTTGAAATTATTTTTGCTTTTAGTTTTGACGTTCTTAGAAAATCTGAAAATGAAAACGGTAAAAGCGGATTGAATAAATTTGAACGTTTGCAATTAGCAGTTATTAGCTATTTTGAAATATACATATATTCAATATCTTTTTATTTGTCGATTATTACCCAAAATAATTTTGACTTTAATACTTTGATATTGAAATCTATTCAGATGTCATTATCGGTTGGAACATTAACTAACGTAGCATTTTCTCAAGATGAAAAATTATTGTCTAATTGGCTGCAATTACTTCCATTTGTCCAAGTTATTGCAACTTTAAGTTTGGTTGTTTTAAGTTTGGCTATTTACGTTTCAAGAAATGATGATAACAAAAAAGAAACTGAAACGGCTCTCGAAGCCACAAAAATAAACAGTTGATGGATAAACTAACCGAAGCAGTGAGTGAAATAGAAAACGACCATGTTACTGGCACACAAGATTGAATTACGCCCAACACCA
>CAIQZX010000184.1 GCA_903876445.1 uncultured Pseudomonadota bacterium
AGTTCCGTCTGTTGCAGTTGGATCAGTTCCATCTGTTGCAGTTGGATCAGTTCCGTCTGTTGCAGTTGGATCAGTTCCATCTGTTGCAGTTGGATCAGTTCCGTCTGTTGCAGTGGTATCAACAGCTAATGCGTCAACAGCACTTTGAGCTTCGTCTCGTGCATTTTGCGCTGAATCAATCGCTGTAGTGTCTGTAACATTAACTAGTGCATCATCGATAACGGCTTGTTTTTCAGCTACAGTTGCTTGAGCAACATTCAATGCTTCAAAAGCCGCTTGAACATCAGTGACATCAGTTGGATTAAGTGCATCCAATTCACTTTGTGCTGCCTTCACTGAATTATCAGCGTCAGTGACAGCAGCAGCATCAACTGGATCAGCGTTATTAGCAGCATCTAAATCACTTTGAGCAGAACTTAATGCTTCCACAGCAGATTTAACATCACTTAAATCAAGTGCATTATACGCATCTTGAGCTTTAGCAAATGCACTTTCAGCATCGTGCAATTCCTTAAAGTTTTCTTCTGTAACAACTGTATCTGTAGCAGCTGTTGCTTCAATTACCGCTTTCTCATAAGCATCTTGTGCTGCCGTTAAAGCTGCATCCGTAATTTCATCTGCAGCTGGTGCATCTGTAACAACCGTGTCGCCTGTACCGAAGATCAATTTAATGACATCGCCTGGTTTAGCATTGCCTTCAATTACAACGCCCGCTTTTCTTTCACCATCAGTGACAACAAAGTTGCTATCGCCTGCATTAACAGTAATTTCTTGTGGTGCAGGAGCTTCTAACGCAAATTTAACATCTGTTTTAGCATTCGATGTTGCATCTGATTTACCATCAATTGATGCCGTTGCGGTGAAACTTGATAACGCGCCTTCTGTCGCATCGACGAGTGAGTAAGACCATACACCAGCGTCGTTTGCTGTTACGCCGTATGACGTTGAGCCGTCAGCGAATTTCAATGTAACAGTCGCACCAACTTCAGCTTTCCCTGTAATATCAACGGCTGCAGATTCTGCAATGTTAACAACATTATCTTCAGTAACGCTGTCAATCGTTGGTTTTGCAGTCGATGGTTTTTCTGATGCGATTTCAACAGTAGCGGCTTCACTTTCGTTACCCGCTGCATCTTTTGCTGTAGCCGCTACAGAACTGACTTTAACGGTTTTTAACTCGCCGGTATCTGATACACCAATTGTGTATAAATCTGCTGCTTTTACGTTATGAGACCAAACACCGTCTGCGTTTGCTTTTTCAGTACGAACAACATCATCACCAAATGTCAAAGTAACGATAGCGTTAGCTTCTGCGGTACCTGTCAATTTTGTTCCAACATTCAAAGCATCTACTGAATCAAAAGTAGGGGCATCAGGAGCCGTTGTGTCGGGAACAATAATGCCGTTGATAGTTGTGCTATCACTATGATTACCTGCTGCATCTGTTGAAACAACCGATAAATTCAATAAATTGTCTTCACCTGCTGTGGCATATTCTTCATCTGTTAAATCAAATGACCAGTGACCTGTTTCATCAGCAGTAACAGATTGAGAATCAGAATCAGAATCGTTGAATGATAAAGAAATCGTTGCATTCGCTTCAGTTGTACCTGTAACAGTTACGCCTTCTGCTTTTTCATCTGCACCGATTTTGTTGTTACCCGCCACTTTGTTTACAAACGGCGCGTCCGGAGCAGTTGTATCGATTAACTCAAATTCATTAACCGCCAATGTACTTTCGTTGCCTGCTGCATCAGTAATCGTAGCAGTAACAAATTCTTTACCGTATGTAGCGAAATCTTTCGCTGCCATCGTGTAAGACCAATTACCCTCTGCGTCGATAGTGACTTCTACTGTATGAAGCTCTGCTGTAATTGGAGAGACAACAGGTTCGCCAACCGCGCCAGATCTAGGTGTTACGCCGGTTGTGTACATTACAGGTACAGGTGCATCATCTTCCACTGTTAAATCAACGGAATCTGTTGCAGTTGGATCTTCTTCTGTTGCAGTTGGATCTGTTCCATCTGTTGCAGTTGGATCTGTTCCGTCTGTTGCAGTTGGATCTTCTTCTGTTGCAGTTGGATCTTCTTCTGTTGCAGTTGGATCTGTTCCATCTGTCGCAGTTGGATCTTCTTCTGTTGCAGTTGGATCAGTTCCATCTGTCGCAGTTGGATCTTCTTCTGTTGCAGTTGGATCAGTTCCATCTGTTGCAGTTGGATCAGTTCCATCTGTTGCAGTTAGATCGGTTCCATCTGTTGCAGTTGGATCGGTTCCATCTGTTGCAGTTGGATCGATTCCATCTGTTGCAGTTAGATCTGTTCCGTCTGTTGCAGTGGTATCAGTTCCGTCTGTTGCAGTTGGATCAACAGCTAATGCGTCAACGGCCGCTTGTGCAGCGTCAACTTCAGCCTGTCCTGCATCAACAGCCGCTTGTTGTTCTTCTGTTGGCGTTGTAGCCGCGTCAACGGCCGCTTGTGCAGCGTCAACTTCAGCCTGTCCTGCATCAACAGCCGCTTGTGCATCATCTAAAGTCGCTTGAGCAACGGCGAGAGCGGCAGCATCAGCTGGATCCACAGCCGCAAAATCAGTTTGAGCGGTTTCTAATGCAGTTTGTAAATCTGATAATGTAGTTGTCGCGGTATCTAATGCAGTAATTTCTTCGTCTGTTGCGACTAACGCATCAATAACTGCTTGCGCTTCATCAAGAGCTGCTTGCGCTGCATTGAGAGTATCTTGTGCATCGGCAACTTCATCTGCTGCAGGTGCATCCGCAACAACAGTATTGCCTGTGCCGAAAGTTAATGTAATTTTTGTACCGGGTTCGCCTTTACCTGTAATTGTTACGCCCGCAGCTCTTTGTTGATCGTTAATAACACCGTCTGTGCCGATGGAATCAAAAGTCGCGATTTCAGGTGCTGTGCTGTCTGCTGTAATATCAACAGTAGCAATTTCGCTTTCATTACCTGCTTCGTCAGTTGCCGTCGCGCTCAATTTAAGCACGTCACCTGACGCATAATCGTCCGCAGTTAATTCGTAAGACCAACGACCATTTTCGTCAGCGTGTACTTCTTGAACTGGCAAATCGTTAATAGTTAATGTCACCGTTGAATTAGCTTCAGCTGTACCTTTAACGGTTTCGCCATCTTCTCTTTCAGTTTTAGTGATGATGTTATCGCCAGCTACAGAATCAATAACTGGTGTAGTTGGTGCAGTAGTATCAACTAATTGAATTGCAGAAACCGCTTCACCACTTTTATTGCCAGCAGCATCAACCGCAACCGCACTAATCGTATATTCACCATGAGCTAATGATTTCGCTGTGTAAGACCACGCACCGTCAACCACTTCAACTTCGGTTGTATTTTCGCCAACCGTCAATTTAATAGTCGCACCGTTTTCAGCCGTACCAGAAATCGTCACACCCGCTGCCGCTTCTTCGTCAGAAACAACATTATCACTGCCTACTGCATTGATAACTGGTGCATCAGGAGGAGTCGTGTCCTTGTTAGTCAATTCAACTGAAAGGCTACGACCTTCTACAGCGATACGATTTGCGAACACTACTTTTGGCAAGTTAATTTCAACTTTGCTTGCATCAAATTTCGCTACACCCGCATCGACAGTTAAAACTAATTCCGCTTGATTAGAGCTAATGGCTTTTAGTTCAGCAGAAACACCGTCTGGTAATGTTGTTTCATCAATGAATTTAGTAAGGTCTAAATTAGGTTTGATAAACGCCGCATCTTCTAACGTAAGCATCAACGAAGTTGAATGCGTATCGCCGCCTTCCCAAACTTTATCGAAATTCACAGCAGCGTCTTCATCGCTTAAAACTAATGCTGGTGTAATGAAGTTAATCGATTGTGGAGAAATCGTGCCATCTTCGCCTAATTCCGTAACTTCACCGTTTTGAACAGCTTCAACAGGCTGAATTCCATCAACGAAATTTTCGGCTAAGAATGAAATGGTAAGATCTTCATCAGTAATAGATTCTGTTGCGACACCAGTGAACGTTAACGTGCCGGTTTGACCATCTTCACTGATTTCGAAATTAGCCGTTAAACCGTTTACTTGATTGTTATCATCTAATTCGTCAATAGCTGGAAATGCGTCTGGTGTAAATGCTACGTCGTTGTTTAAAGTGAAAACGATGCTACCTTGAACGGTGCCGTCGTTTAATGCACTTTCTTTTAATGTATTCACAACTGTGATTGAATCGGCATCGATAAATTCAACAGGGAAACTTTGCTCTGCCCATGCCGCTGGAACAGTACCTGATTCAAAGAAAGTACCTAAATCAGCATCAAATTTAACTTTAACATTTGAGTTATCTGCTTCACCGTTATTGTGTGGATTCTCTGTATCTGGAATCAACTTTAAAACAGCACTAGTTAAATCCTCGTTAACAATCAATTGTGCAACTAAACCTTCTGGAACGCCTTCAACAACGCTAATGCCCGCGTAATCATTTAAATCTTGACCTGCAATCGGATCACTTTCATCTGAATAGAATTTTTCGCCTTCAGGCAAAGTTAGAAGTACACCATCTCCTAAAATGCTACCGTCATTTGTGTCATTTTCAATGAAGCCTGTTGGAGCGGGAGGGGCAATATCCACTTCTACAGACCGCTCTGCTGGTTCGCTTTCATTACCCGCTTCATCCACAGCTACTGCTGATACAGTCAATGTGCCGGTTTGATAATCTTCGGCAGCTAATTCGTAAGACCATAAGCCATCCTGATCAACCGTAATTTCAATTGGTTGATCTAAAGCGGCAGCAGGTGTTGCCGCTACTGTGGTGGCATCAGTCGCTGTACCATCAGTCGCTGTACCATCAGTCGCTGTACCATCAGTCGCGTTGGTATCGGCATTAACATCTACGTTTTCAGAAGTTACTTGCTCGTTATAGCTCAATGTTAAATGAACAGTTGAACCCGCTTCAGCCGTACCGGTAATAGTTACACCTTCTTTAGATTCACTGAAGTCAATTTTATCATCTTCCGAAATTATGTTAATAACTGGAGCAGCTAGAGTAACTGTGTCGGCAGGAGGTATTGTATCTTCAGAAACGGTCAATGATTGAGTGTTGTTGTCTGGTTCTGCATAAGATTCAAAAGCATCTGCAGGAAGCACAACTTCAACACCGTTCGTTACGTCAACACCCTCTGGAATTGTGAAGGTCAATGTGCCTTCGTTCGGCGCATCATAGTTAATTTGAAATGTAACAGACCCGCCAATAACTAAATCGACTGGAGTAGTGTAATCATTGAAGTTATCCCCGTCTAAAACAGCCGTAGATGTGTATGAACCAACACCTGTTTTTACGAGGGGAGAATAAGTTATATTAGACATTTTAATATCCTAAAAAGATAAATGGTAAAGTTAAATTCTACTACAAAAAATTGACAAGGTCGTGACTTGTTAGTGGTCAATGCTAAACATCCAATCCTTATTTGTCAAACCCGTTTGCGCCAAAATGATTAAAATCTACAGTGATACATTAGATATGTGAACTACTTCACAGTTTTTATTGTCTTTAATGTGAGCTACCTCACAGTTTTTATTGCTTAAAATTAGAAAAATCAACGTCATTCCGCATTTCCTATACATAAATTATAATTAACAATGAGTCTCATTCTGTCGAGATATACGCGACAAAGATAGTCGTTATTATGGGGACTTATTATGCTTTCGACAATATCAGTTCCAAAACAAATTTGCTGCCAAAATAACTCAGTAATAACAGCAAAAAACCTGCCAATATCCAATTTACAGCAATCCGCCCACGCCAACCGTAACGCTGGCGACCAACCAAAATCGCACAAAAGATAATCCATGCCAATAATGACAAAATAGTTTTATGCGCTAAATGTTGAGCAAATAAATTGTGTAAAAATAGAAAACCCGTACCTAATGATAAGGTTAACGCGCCAACACCGGCGGTAATAAGTTGAAATAATAAAGTCTCCATTGTTAATAATGAAGGCAACAACAAGCTAAAACGTGAAGGGGGATGTTGCTTTAATTGATATTCTTGAATAGCAAGCAAAACCGCTTGCACGGCAGCAATTGTTAATAAGCTAAAAGCAAGTATTGACGTTAAGATATGCAACACCATACCTTCTGTGTGTATCGGTAATAAGTGTGGAGTCGTGTTAATTGAAACATTAACAGTCAAAATTATTGCGGCTAATGGAAATAAAAATAATCCGAGTTTTTCAACAGGTTTCGTAATCGCGGTAAGCAATAAAATCAAAACAACGCCTAATACATTAAGTGAGGCAACATTTAAGATATTAAAATTGAATCCGTTTTGTTGTTCACAAAGTAATCCAATATATAGTGTGTGCAAAACTGCTGCTAACCATGCAAAAGATAATGGTCTACGCGAAAGAGTACGGTGGTGTAATTGCCAAACCGCCAAAATTGTACTGACGCTATAGGCTATTACAGAACTGTATGCAATAAATTTCAACATAATATAAACCACCAAATTTTGATATTTAATTCGGTCATTCTAACAAATAACGAACCATCAAAAAATCCGTTATGCGAGAACTCAGAAAATGTCCGCTTATTGCCACTCGGTCACGCAACAAGCGGCTTGTTTCATTGCGAATTTTACTCATGAGTTCACCTGGTAGGCTGTATATTTTGCCAAACCGGTTCTTTGATACTTGCTAAACGAGCTTCATGCGCCGCTAATTCTTCATCATTACAACGTAAAATAACTAATGGCGGACGATTATTTGATAATGTTCGAACAATGTTTTGTGTGGATGAAGCCGTATTTTTGTTCGCGTTTTCATTTTCATTCATTAACGAAAACTGTCCGCCTGTCATTTTTAAAAAAACATCGGCGAGAATTTGTGCATCTAGTAACGCGCCATGTAAATCACGATGAGCATTATCTACGCCATAACGTTTACAAAGTGCGTCTAAATTATTGCGTTGCGTAGGATAACGTTTTTTTGCGTCAGCAAGAGTATCAAAAATAACACAATAATTTTCAATGGGTTGTCCATTTTGTAATCGAGCTAATTCATAATTTAAAAAGCCTACATCGAATGGCGCATTGTGAATAATTAACTCGCCACCTTGAATGTAATCGAGAAAGGCGGCTGCAATGTCAGCGAATTTTGGTTTATTTGATAAAAAAGCGGTCGTTAATCCGTGAACACGCAACGCGCCTTCCTCGCTATCGCGTTCGGGATTGATATAAACATGAAAATTATTACCAGTTAAACGACGATCTATCAATTCTACACAGCCAATTTCAATAATCCGATTTCCCTCTTTTGTACTTAATCCCGTCGTTTCAGTATCTAAAACGATTAACCGACTTGCGTGTAAATGTTCCATTATTTTTCAACCTCAGAAAATTGAATGGCGTGTAAACGTGTGTACGCGCCGTTTTTAGCTAATAATTCGTGATGCGTGCCTTGTTCGACAATACTTCCGGCATCGATCACTAAAATTTTGTCCGCGTTTTCAATTGTTGATAACCGGTGCGCGATGACTAAGGTTGTGCGATTTCCCATCACTTTTTGTAATGCGGCTTGAATGTAACGCTCGGATTCCGTATCTAATGCAGAAGTCGCTTCATCTAAAATCAATAGCGGTGCATCTTTTAATAAGGCGCGTGCTAACGCTAAACGTTGACGTTGTCCGCCAGAAAGTTTTACACCATTTTCACCGATTTCAGTATCTAAATTTTTGTCAAATTTGTTTATAAATTCAATCGCATAAGCATCTGTGGCGGCTTGAACAATGGCTTCACGACTTGCGCCCGCTAACCCACCATACGCGATATTATTGGCAATCGTATCGTTAAATAGTGTGACTTGTTGATTCACCAATGCGATTTGTTGACGTAAATTTTCAAGCTGGTAAGCATTGATATTTATATTATCAAGTAAGATTTCACCTTGCGTATAGTGATAAAAACGCGACACCAAATTGACTAACGTACTTTTTCCACCACCTGACGCACCAACTAATGCAATAGTTTCGCCCGCTTTGGCAGTAAAACTAATGTTAGTCAATGCGGCTTCTTCCGTGCCTTCGTAACAAAAAGTGACATTTTTAAATTCTAAATCACCGTGACAACGCCCAACGCTATAAGTTCCATTATCAATTTCTACGGCTTCATCTAAAACTTCAAATAAAGATTCGGCAGCGACGATGCCACGTTGAATATCACTATTTGCGTCACTCAGTTGACGAATTGGACGCGGTAACAAAAACGCCGCTGTTAAATAACCGACAAATGAACCAACACTGGCTTGTTCCATAAAAAACAAAGCCGCGTACATTAAAACCGCTAACGCAATCGCAATAATCAGTTGCATGATTTGATTGTGAATCGCAGACGTGCTGATAAGTTTTAATGATTGTCGCCGATTATGCTCGCTGCTATCGAGAAAGCGATTTCGTTCGTACATTTCCCCGCCATAACTACGAACTACTCGATGCCCATTCACTAATTCAGATGTTATATGCGTCATGTCGCCAATGGATTCTTGAATTTTTTTACTTAACATTCGCAAGCGTTTACTGACGTAATTCACCAATTTCGCAATTATTGGCGCAACAACCAAAAAAATAAGCGATAAACGCCAATCAATATAAAACAAATAACCGAGCAATCCTAAAGCGGTCAATCCTTCTTGCACAACTTTTCGCACCGCATCTGTTGTGGCTTGCGCGACTTGATTGACGTTATGCGTAATACGAGAAATCATATAGCCGCTGTTGTTAGAATCAAAATGCGCGGTGGGTAATTGTGTGTATTTCTCAAATATCTCGCAGCGCAAGGTATGAATAACATTTGAAGAGACTTTGGCTAAAAAATAATTACCAAAATACGAACCGATACCGCGCACAATAATCAAACCACTAAAAAGTAATGGTAAGTAATACAGTTTATCGTGTGATTTCGCTTGTAATGTATCAATAATTTCTTGAATGAGTTGTGCAAATAGCGGTTGTGTTGCTGAATACACCAAAAAACCAATAATACTAATAAAAAATAATCGGCGATGCGGTTTGACGTAAGTGAGTAGGCGTTTGTAAATTTGAATCGTGTTTCTTTGCATGAATAATTTTTGTGTTTATTATCGGTTACTTCTGATCAGAGAACGGTAATTGGGAAAAAATACCGACATTTTTATATCTTCCAAAAACATCTAAAAAACCGCTATTTGCTTCTTTCATCAATTACCATTAAATTTTAGTCATTCTAACTGATTTTTTAATGTGGATAGGCTTCACTACTCAAAGATAAAATTATCATTTGCTTTTCTAAAAAATATCGTTATAATGTCCGTTCTTTATCGGGGTCGTTAGCTCAGCCGGTAGAGCACCGCACTTTTAATGCGATGGTCGCGCGTTCGAATCGCGCACGACCCACCAACTAAATCCCCGTAACAATTTGTTGCGGGTTTTTTTTTGCTAAAATTTATTCGAAAGCCCACCCTTTTCAAATTACAACAGAACTGCTTATCACCACCGTAATGATGGTGATAGTTCACAAAAGTGCGACAATAAACTCCACAAACAATTTATAAAGCCTAATTATGAGCCTCGAAAAAACTCACACTCCCATGATGCAGCAGTATTTCCGCATCAAAGCGCAACATCCCGATACGCTTGTTTTTTATCGCATGGGGGATTTTTACGAGTTGTTTTATGACGACGCAAAAAAAGCCGCGCAACTTTTAAACATCACCCTAACCAGCCGTGGAAGTTCAAATGGTGAGCCAATTCCTATGGCCGGTATTCCGCATCATGCGGCAGAAAACTATATTGCCAAAATTTTACGCGCGGGCGAATCAGTCGCATTATGTGAACAAATCGGCGATCCCGCTACTAGTAAAGGACCTGTCGAAAGAAAAGTAGTGCGAATTGTTACGCCCGCCACAGTTACCGATGAAGCCTTGCTCGAAGAACGCCAAGATAATTTACTGGTTGCCGTATGTTGGTTAAAAGGACAATATGGTATTGCGAGTTTAGATGTTACAAGTGGACGATTTGTCTTACAGCAAGTTGAAACTGAAGATGCCTTAATTAACGAAATTGCGCGTTTAAATCCAGCCGAATTATTGTTTGGTGATGATTTCGCTTTGTCACATACACTGAAACAGCGTAATGGCTTATGCCGTCGCCCAGCGTGGCATTTTGAATTGGCAAGTGCGCGAGAACGACTGCTTTCACAATTCAAAGCGACGGATTTAAAAGGGTATGGTTGCGACGAATTAACGACTGCGATTGCCGCCGCCGGCGCATTATTACAATATGTTAAAGATACACAACAAGCCGCACTACCCCACATTCAAGGAATTCGAGTTGAAAACAACGATGATTGCATTTTACTCGATGCTGCTAGCCGTCGGAATTTAGAACTTGATACACACCCATCGGGCGAAATGAAATATACGCTTTTCGGTGTTCTTGACAGCACTGTTACGGCAATGGGAAGTCGGTGTTTGCGGCGATGGCTAAATCGTCCATTACGAAATCAATCCATTTTAAAACATCGTTATGCGTGTATAGCGAGCCTACTAGATTCACACCATTATCAAAATGTGCAAAATCAATTACGTCAAATAGGTGATATTGAACGCATTAGTTCACGAGTAGCTTTAAAGTCAGCACGTCCAAGAGATTTAATTACTTTGCGTGACAGTTTGAACGCATTGCCGCAATTGCAACGACTTTTAGCAATGCGAGACAATCCTCAACTTCAATTTTTAAATAAACAAATCAGTATTCAGCCGGATACTGCCGAACTATTACAAAGAGCGATTTTTGATAATCCCCCCGTTTTAATTCGAGAAGGCGGCGTAATTGCGAGTGGCTATAACGCAGAACTCGATGAATTGCGTGACTTGAGCCAAAATGCGGATCAATTTTTAATTGATATGGAACAACGTGAACGAATTGCAACCGGCATCAACACATTAAAAGTGAGTTACAACCGGATTCACGGTTATTACATTGAAATTTCACATTTGCACGTTGAAAAAATTCCCGCGCATTATCGTCGTAAACAAACCTTAAAAGGCGCAGAACGTTACATTACCGAAGAACTAAAAAATTTCGAAGATAAAGTATTAAGCGCACGCGAAAAATCACTAACTTTTGAGAAATTTTTATATGACCAACTATTAGAAATTATCGGTTTATCCGTTCCGGAATTACAAATTTGTGCCAGTGCATTAGCAGAATTAGATGTTTTAAGTTGTTTTGCAGAACGGGCTGAAAAATTGAATTTATCGCAACCCATTTTGACAGATAAGAATGGACTTCAGATTGAAGCGGGACGGCATTTAGTTGTTGAATACGTTTCAAATGCGCCATTTGTGCCGAATGATTTGGCATTATCGACACAACGTCGAATGTTAATGATTACAGGACCTAACGCGGGCGGGAAATCGACATTTATGCGCCAAACCGCATTGATGGTTTTACTCGCGCATATTGGTTGTTTCGTACCTGCAAAACAATTTTGGTGTGGCGACATTGATAAAATTTTTACTCGTATTGGCGCGTCGGACGACTTAAGCAATGGACGTTCGACGTTTATGGTCGAAATGTCTGAAGCCGCAAACATTCTACATAATGCGACATCAAAAAGTTTAATTCTCATTGATGAAATTGGACGCGGAACGAGTACCTTTGATGGACTTTCACTTGCGTGGGCGTGTGCAGAACATTTAGCGAAAGAAACCAAAGCCTTTACCCTTTTTGCCACCCATTATTTTGAACTTACCTCATTGGCGGATGTCCATCGCAACATTCATAACGTACATTTAGAAGCGATTGAACACGGCGATACGATTATTTTTTTACACGCGGTAAAAGAAGGTGCAGCGAATCAAAGTTATGGTTTGCAAGTTGCGGCATTGGCGGGCGTTCCGCGCGACGTGATTGAAAATGCAAAAATTAAATTGCGCGAATTAGAAATGCACGCTTACACAGAGCAACAAGCTAAACGCGGTTCGGATCAAATTGATTTATTTGTATCACAATCCGAAAATCCGGTTTTAACGTTATTACAAGATATTCGCGCCGATGATTTAACACCGAAACTAGCCTTAGAATTGATTTATCGCCTCAAACAACTGGTATAAAAAAATGAAAACCATACAGATTATTTGCATTATTGCTTTATTAGCCTTAACTGCTGGAATTGGTGTTCGTATGTTTCATCAATGGCAAACTGAACGTCAACCAATGCCTTTAGCGACATTTTCATTTCCTGATTTAAATGGTACGCCACATTCTCCAAGCGAATGGCAAGGTAAAATTTTAGTGTTAAATTTTTGGGCAACATGGTGTCCATCCTGTTTAAAAGAAATTCCGGCGTTTATGTTATTGCAATCGCAATATCGTGAAAAAGTGCAATTTATTGGCATCGCACTTGATGACGTTGAGGCGGTTAAAATTTTTCAGCAAAAAACAGCTGTCAATTATCCCCTTTTGATTTCTGGCGATTGGGCGGGTTTCGATTTAGCAAAAAAATTGGGAAATTTTGTTAGTGCAATTCCTTATACCGTTGTGGTGAATTCTGAAGGACTGGTCATTTATCATCATGCTGGTGAATTATCTGCAAGTGAATTACAAACAGTTGTCACACCATTGCTGTAAAATTTTTGCTGAAAATACAAAAATCTTTTTTCTTTTCTTTGTTTTTATTACTTGAATTTACCGCATTGATAATGCGAATTACTGTCATTGTCATGGTACAATTCCACAAAGTTTTATTCCGTTTTATTCTGACCGAAGCCCATGACAATTAAATCTTTTTTCCGTTTTATATGTGTTTTTATGTTGATTCTATCCTCTTGGTTCGCCAATGCAGATGAATCTGAAATTCTAACTCCCGCTGCCCCCAAAATTGCTGCTAGTAGTTTTATTTTAATGGACTATTACACAGGTAAAATTCTGGCTGAAAATAACGCCGACATTAAACTTGCACCTGCGAGCTTGACGAAAATTATGACGGTATATGTTGCCTTTCGTGAAATTAGCAGTGGACATTTAAATCTCAATGATTTAGCAACTGTTAGTCAAAATGCCTGGCAAACTGGCGGTTCGCGTATGTTTTTGGAAGTGAATAATAAAGTCACTATCGAAGATTTAATTAAAGGCATTGTGATTCAATCGGGTAATGATGCGGCTGTAACGCTTGCTGAACATATTGCCGGCAGTGAATCTACATTTGCTGAAATGATGAATCAGCAAGCGGCGCGTTTAGGAATGCTAAATAGTCATTTTGAAGACAGTAATGGACTTCCCGCAGAAAATCATTACACCAGCGCACGAGATTTAGCGATTGTAACGAAAGCAATTATTGACGAATTTCCTGATTATTACCGTTGGTTTTCACAAAAAGAATTTACTTATAATAAAATCACTCAACATAATCGAAACCAATTGCTATCGCGTGATGAAACCGTCGATGGCGTGAAAACCGGCTTTACCGATGATGCCGGCTATTGTTTAGTCGCTTCAGCAGTGCGCGACAATATGCGCCTAATTTCCGTTGTAATGGGAACAAGCAGTGCAAATGCCCGCGCAAATGAAAATCAAAATTTGCTCAATTATGGCTTTAGATTTTTTGAAGGTCATAAACTTTATGATGCAAAAAAACAATTGGCTGATGCGCGTGTATGGAAAGGTTCGTCACAAAACGTACAACTTGGTTTAATACATGATTTAAATGTCACTATTCCACGTCGCCATTACAATGATTTAAAAGCTGAATTAGTTGTCGATAAAAAAATTACTGCGCCAATTACTGAAGGTACAAAACTCGGCATCGTGAAAGTCACGCTTAAAAATGATGTCGTAGCAACAGCAGACTTAGTAGCTTTAAAATCCATTGAACAAGGCAACATTTTTCAAAGACTTTACGATAGTATCTTGATGATGAAGGAAAAATCCAATGACAAAAAATAAAAAAGTATTCTTAAATGGTGAATATATCGATGCCGAAAATGCTAATGTTTCGGTAATGGACAGAGGTTTTTTGTTCGGTGATGGAATTTACGAAGTTATTCCTGTTTATAACGGCTGTTTATTCTGTTTCGACGAACATTTAGATCGTTTAGAAAATAGCTTAAAACTCACGCGCATTGAAAACCCTTACTCACGCTCAGAATGGCGAGAAATTATGCTGCCGTTAATCGATGTAACGAAAAATCAGTATATTTATTTTCAAATTACACGCGGGACAGCAGAAAAACGTGATCATGCGTTTCCAGCAGGCGTAAAACCAACCGTTTTCATGATGTGTAACGATATAGTGCCTTTTGATACAAAAGAAAATGGTGTGAAAGCGATTACCCTAGAAGATAATCGTTGGAGTGCGTGCAACATCAAAGCCATTGCATTGCTTGGCAACATTTTATTACGTCAACAAGCCGTAGAACATGATTGTGCGGAAGCGATTTTAGTGCGCGACAATTACATTACTGAAGGTGCAGCAAGTAATGTTTTTGCTGTGATTGACGGTGTTTTAATAACCCCGCCTAAAAGCAATTTCATTCTCGCTGGCATTACTCGTGACGTGATTTTGGAAATTGCTGACAAAAATAAAATTCCTTATAGCGAAGAAAGCATTTCGTTAAACGCTTTGAAAACAGCAAGTGAAATTTGGTTTGCGAGTTCTACCCGCGAAATCCTCCCCGTTGTTGAATTAGATAATTCTCTAGTTGGGAATGGTGAAGTTGGGCAACTCTGGCGCACAATGAATGATTTATTTCAAAATTATAAAACCACTTACACGGCAAATAAAAAATGAGTGAAGAAACATTATTAGAATTTCCGTGTCAGTTCCCCATTAAAGCAATGGGGAAAAATAACGACACGATAGAAATTACGATTATTGAGATTGTCAGCCGCCACGCGCCAGAAAAGCATAATCACAAGGTAAAGTTGAAACCCAGTAAAGACGGTAATTATGTTTCAATTACCGTAACGATTGAAGCTACGAGCAAACCTCAACTGGATGCGATCTACCAAGATTTAACTGACCATCCTGAAGTTTTGTATGCGTTATGAAATTTCCCACACATTGAAATTAGAAAATTTTTGACATTAAAAAAGCGCAATCTGTTATTCAGACTGCGCTTTTTATGTCGATTAAAAAATTTTCGGCTTACATCAAGTAAACGAAAATAAATAACCCTAACCAAACCACGTCCACAAAATGCCAGTACCATGCGGCAGCTTCAAATGCGAAATGATTTTCTGGAGTGAAATGACCTTTTGCACTGCGGAATAAAACCACACTCAAAATGATTGCACCAACACAAACGTGAAAACCGTGAAAACCGGTTAACATGAAAAATGTTGAACCGTAAATACCAGAACCAAGCGTTAAGCCCATTTCTGTGTAGGCTTCATGATATTCAAATGCTTGGCAAAGTACGAACGTAAAACCTAAAGCAACAGTTGCAATTAAACCTTGAATCAATTGTTTGCGGTTTTTAGCAATTAAACCGTGATGCGCCCAAGTACAGGTAACGCCACTACTTAAAAGTAATAACGTGTTCAATAAGGGTAAACCAAATGCACCCATCGGCTCAAAATGCCCACCAACATTACCAGGACCATTTGTCGGCCATGTTGCTTTAAATCCCGACCACAATAATTCATGTGTCGCACCATCATGTGAACCTAAACCGCCTAACCAAGGCACAGATAAGTTACGGGTATACCATAATGTGCCAAAGAAAACGGCAAAGAACATAATTTCTGAAAAAATAAACCACATCATGCCCATGCGGTATGAAATACCAACGCCATGATTGTACATACCAGATTCACTTTCAGTAGCTTGCAACGTAAACCAACCGGCAACCATGACGATGAAAATTGATAAACCGGCAATCATCAACGTCGAACCGATAGATGAACCATTAAGATAATTTGCAAATCCCGCCAACGTAGTTACTAAACCGGCTGTTGCCAACACTGGCCACGTCGCTTTATGCGGAATGTAATAAGTTGTATTACTTGTTGACATAAACTTCCCCTTGTTATTTTTTTACAGCTGTTTCGGTGTTATCAAAAAAAGTATAGGACAGCGTAATGGTTTTGTATTCAGGTGGTAACGCCGGATTTACTACAAAACGCATTGGCATCGTTTTCTTTTCATGTGGCGCGAAGGTTTGTTCCGAAAAACAAAAACATTCGACTTTCTCAAAATAAGTGCTAGTTAAAGCAGGTGAAAAACTGGGGATTGCTCGCGCAACCATCGTTTTATTTGTCTTATTTTCAGCATAAAAGCTCACTGTATGATATTCGCCTGGATGCACTTGTAATTGCGACATTTCCGAACTAAAAACCATTGGTGTGTTTTCGTTTAACGAGGTCATAAATTCCACGTTAATGTTTCGGTTAACATCAATTGTATAAGCTGTTTCTGGAATTGCTTTAATCGCATCTGGACGATCACGCTCAATCCATTTCCATTCACAAAGAACATCATAAAGTGGCACGAGTGCATAACCAAAGCCAAACATCGCAATCGCAATGATGGCAAGTTTTTGCCCTAACTTTTTATTTTTTACTTCAACATCGTCATTCATCGTGAAATCGCTTGAATAACTGCCATAACGTAAATCGTAGTAGCAATGGCGATTAACACCACTGCCGTTAAGATATTTTTTTGTTTTATCGTCATAATCGACTCAATTCAACGTCGAAGCGCGAAAAAATCACGCCTCGACATTTGACCTTAGTTGTGATCGCAAGGAATCACAGTAGGTGGTGTAGAAAAGGTGTGATAAGGCACGGGTGATGGCAAAGTCCATTCTAAACCGTGTTTATGTGCATCTTCCCAAACTTCGTCGCTCACTTTTTCGCCAGTGCCGCCTTTAATTGTGTCAATCACAATCCAAAGGAATAACAATTGGCTCGCACCGAAAATGAAACCACCGATACTTGAAATCATGTTCCAATCCGCAAATTGAATCGCGTAATCAGGAATACGACGAGGCATACCTGCTAATCCCAAAAAGTGTTGTGGGAAAAACAAAATGTTTACTGAAATCGCAGACAACCAAAAATGTAATTGCCCCACTTTTTCGTTATACATGTGACCTGTCCATTTAGGCATCCAGTAGTAACCCGCCGCCATCAAAATGAAAATTGATGCTGGAACTAGAGTGTAATGGAAATGCGCCACAATGAAATAAGTATCGTGATATTGAAAATCTACTGGTGCAACAGACATCATCAAACCAGTAAAACCACCTAATGTAAACAACACAACGAATGCAATTGAAAACAACATTGGTGTTTCAAACGTCATTGCACCTTTCCACATCGTTGCCGTCCAGTTAAAGACTTTCACGCCTGTTGGAATCGCAATTAACATGGTCGCGTACATGAAATACAACTCACCTGAAATTGGCATACCAACGGTGAACATGTGATGCGCCCAAACGATGAATGACAAAAACGCAATGGAGGCTGTCGCATAAACCATTGAGCTGTAACCAAATAAAGGTTTACGCGCAAAAACGGGAATAATCGTTGAAGCTACACCAAAAGTTGGCAGAATCATGACATAAACTTCTGGGTGTCCGAAGAACCAGAAAATGTGTTGATAAAGAACTGGATCACCCCCACCCGCTGCATCAAAGAAGCTAGTATGGAAGAATTTATCTGTCAACAACATTGTTACTGCACCAGCAAATACAGGCATAATCGCAATTAACAAGAAACCTGTAATTAACCAAGTCCAAACAAATAATGGCATTCTCATCAATGTCATTGCAGGCGCACGCATATTCAAAATAGTCGCAACAATGTTAATTGCGCCCATAATTGAAGAAATACCTAACAAATGCACAGAGAAAATCGCAAATGGTAAGGCTTTACCTGTTTGTAAAACTAGTGGTGGATATAAAGTCCAGCCGCCAGCAGGTGCGCCACCTTCCATAAATAATGTAGAGGCTAATAATAAAACACCCGCCACTAACATCCAAAAACTCATGTTGTTCATGCGTGGTAACGCCATATCAGGCGCACCAATCATCATTGGAATCATCCAGTTCGCTAAACCAACAAATGCCGGCATAACCGCACCGAAAACCATTACTAGCGCGTGCATAGTGGTCATCGAATTAAAGAACTTTGGATCAACAAATTGCATTCCAGGTTCAAACAATTCGGCACGAATAATCATTGCCATCGTACCACCGACAAAAAACATCGCCAGCGCAAACAACAAATATAACGTACCAATATCTTTATGGTTGGTGGTAATTATCCAACGCAACCAGCCCTTTTCAGGACCGTGGGCGTGATCATCGTGATGATCATCGTGTCCATGTTCAGCTGTTACAGCAGACATATTTTTACCTCATTAAATAAAAAAGAATAAAGACGACAATCGTTATCACTCATCGTCATAAACGGGTGTGATAGCTTTTGGTTGAATTTCGTCGCCAACTTTATTGCCGAGTTCAGGCGCATTTCTAATGTAAGTAATGACTGCCGCTAATTCGTTGTCTTTCAACTTAGCAAATGAAGGCATTTTGCTTGTGCCAGCTTGCAAGAAACCAATTAAAGGATCGATGCCCGCGTTAACTTTTGCACTGCCACGCAATGCAGGATAATCACCCGGTGCGCCTGCTCCATCAATTTGATGACATGCAACACAGTTTTTCAAATATACAGCGGCACCATTTGCCATTAACTGTTCACGCGATAAATCGCTTAAATCAGGTTTTTCATTTTGTTTTGCTAAAGTTGTTTCTACCCATTTATCGTAATCGCCTTGTTCGAGTGCGATAACAACGATAGGCATAAAGCCATGATCGCGTCCACAAAGTTCGGTACATTGACCACGATAAGTACCCGCCTTATCAACTTGTGTCCATGCTTCGTTAATGAAACCTGGATTTGCGTCTTTTTTCCAACCTAAATCAGGCACCCACCAAGAATGGATAACATCAGCAGAAGTGAAAACGAAACGAATTTTTTTGCCAACAGGTACAACTAAAGGTTTGTCAACATTTAACAAATAATGAGGAACAGAGCGTGGATCAATTGAATCAACACGATGCGCTTTTTCACTTGAAGCGTCTAAATGACTTTCAAAGTGAACACCAGTTCCAAGATATTCATAATCCCAATACCATTGTTTTCCAGTGACTTTGATAGATATATCGGAATTTTGAACATTATCCAATTCCATCATTGTTTTAGTAGCAGGAATTGCCATGCCTACCAAAATTAACGTAGGAATAATTGTCCAAATAATTTCGATGGTTGTATTTTCATGGAAGTTCGCTGCTTGATGACCTTTCGATTTACGGTGATGGTAAATCGAATAAAACATCGTACCGAAAACAGCAATCCCAATAAACACACAAACCCATAAAATGAGCATGTGCAGGTCAAAAATGTCGTGACTGACAGTTGTAACCCCTTGCATTAAATTTAGTGCGTAATCCGCTTGCGCTGTTTGCAACCCAAGGGTAGCTAACGTAGCACCAACGAACAGTTGCTTTGTTTTTTTCACGGAGCAAACTCCTCTAGTAGTTTAAAAACTTTATCGTATATCCATTGGTAATTCAAAGCGATATAATACATTTGGCCTTGCTCCTTTTACCGAATAATTATTACAAATAATCAGGTTAATTCTAACCCATTGGTACCTATCTATGCTAGTTTGATAGCGTCTAATCATACTTAAATGCTCTGATGTAAATCACTTCAAATGTCGCAAAAATTTCACCCGATTCATTAAGCGGATAATGTGCCAACATCGATTTTAACGACGTTTTTCCCGTTAAATTTTTGTTTCGTTGTGAATTTACGTTATGTGCGCCAATGTTTTTTAACTCGTGCATTAACGCTAAAACGGAATCATAACGTGAAACATAACGTTGATTTTTAATTTCGATATTACTGAAATTCGCTTGTTCTAAAAACAGTTTTAATTGGTGTTGCGTATAAAATTCATTGATATGAGAGAAATTATCAACTTTTAACCATGCACTTTTTAATTCCTGCAAAGTTTCGGAACCAAAAGTGCTAAAAATCAATTCCCCATCCGTTTTTAAAATACGATGTAACTCGCTTAATGTTTTATCAATCGGTAAACACCATTGCAATGCAACATTAGAAAAAATATGGTCGATACTTTCTGTTAAAAATGGCAACTTTTCTGCGTCAGCGCAAACATAATTTATAGTGTTACCCAATTTTTCACGGGTAATTTGTAACATTGGTAAAGCTAAATCTAAAGCGATTAAGTTTTCACAATGTGCTAATAATTTTTGCGTCAAAAACCCCGTTCCACAACCTAAATCAATGATATTTCCGGTTAATTCGCTTGGCGAAAACAATTTCAATAAATCGCGTCCAACATTGCGCTGTAATTCGGCAACATTATCATAAGTGCGAGAAGCATTACTAAACGATTGTTTTATTTTCGTTTTATCTAATTTCCGATTAACTTTCAAAAGCGGTGAAGGAATAAAATTGCGAATGGCATTTAAACAATTTTCAGGTTGTGTGATGAATGGAATATGACCCGCATTATTTAAAATAATCAGTTGCAAATCGGAATTTAATTTTTGCATTTTTGGCGCAATAGAAATCGGAACAAGTGCATCGTCATCACTTAAAATTATCAAAATTGGGCAGGTTAATTTTTCTAAAACTGAGCGCAAATCACTATTTTTAAGTAATGCTAAACTACTTTCTAATTCGGCTAAATCGGGGGCTGTTTTTTTTGAAAAACGAGTTTTTATCTCGTTTAAAAACATCGGCAATCCGTGACATTGTAATGCTAAAAAACGTTGCAATGTTTTGGCAGTATTGATTTGGAGTTGCTCTGCAAAGGTATTAAAAGTTTCCGGCGGCATTCCAGCCCAATTTTCTGTTGCGATAAAATGCGGATTTGTCGCCAATAGAATTACACCCTGAACACGATTAGGATAACGCCCCACAATATCTAAAGCGATTGTACCGCCTAAAGACCAACCTAAAATGTAAAAAGGTTCTTCGCCTAGTTCAGCAACAATTTTCATACTAATATCCGCTAAATTATCGTATGCAGGAAAGTCAATTAACGTAACGCGATAATGCCCTAAAAGTTGAACGGCAAAATCCCCCCATATTTCACTGTGCATTCCCCAGCCGTGTAATAAAACTAATGAAGTTTTTTTATCGGGTAATTGATTCATACTTTTTTATTTTTGGATTTGGTAAATGCTGCTCTTCTGTATGAACAAAAGAGCGTTTTTGTCACTAATTACGCGCAAAATGTCTCAACACTCGCTAAAATTCCGTGGGTATCTAAACCACATTCTGCTAAACATTCTTCGCGTGTACCCTGTTCTACGAAATAATCTGGCAAACCTAAATTTAAAACCGGCATCAGAATTTTTTGTGTTTGTAGAAAACGATTCACAGCTTCACCCGCGCCACCCGCTAAAACATTTTCTTCAATTGTTACAAAAACATCGTGTGTTTTAGCGAGTTCTAAAATTAACGTTTCATCTAATGGTTTCACAAAACGCATATTTACTACCGTTGCCGAAAGTTGCTTCCCAACTTGTAAAGCAGGAGTCACCATACTTCCCCACGCTAAAAAGGCAATTCGACTACCGCTGTGTCGAATTTCAGCCTTACCCATTTCCAACGTTGTTAACGCATTGTCAACCGTTACACCCGCTCCTTTTCCACGCGGATAACGAACAGCAACAGTTCCGTTGTGTAAAAATCCAGTAGTTAACATTTGACGACATTCATTTTCATCCGCAGGTGCCATGACAATTAAATTTGGAATGCAACGCAAATAACTGAAATCAAAACTCCCCGCATGAGTTGGACCATCGGGACCGACTAATCCAGCGCGATCTAACGCAAAAAGAACATCTAAATTTTGCAATGCAACATCATGAATTAACTGATCATAAGCACGTTGTAAAAAAGTCGAATAAATTGCTACAACGGGTTTTGCACCTTCGCACGCTTGACCAGCCGCTAATGTCACAGCGTGCTGCTCTGCAATGGCGACATCGAAATAACGATCTGGGAATTTCTCTGAAAATTTCACCAAACCAGAACCTTCACGCATCGCCGGCGTAATGCCTAATAAGCGAGAATCTTGCAATGCCATATCACACAACCAATCACTGAAAACTTCGGTGTAAGTAGGATGAGAAGGTTTTGCTTTAGGTAAATGATCCAATGTGTGATCAAACGCAGGCACGCCATGATAAGCAAGCGGATCTTTTTCTGCTGGCGGATAACCTTTGCCTTTTTTTGTGACAATATGTAAAAAGCGTGGGCCGTTAATGTGTTTCAAATTTTCTAATGTCGAAACCAGCATATCAATGTCATGCCCATCAATAGGACCAATGTAATTAAAACCAAGTTCTTCAAACAACGTTCCAGGAATAACCATGCCCTTGATATGTTCTTCCGTGCGTCTTGCTAATTCCCACATTGTTGGCATTTTACTCAAGACTTTTTTACTTTCTTCACGCATGGAAGAATACAAACGACTCGATAAAATTTTAGTTAAATAATTACTCATCGCGCCAACCGGTGGCGAAATTGACATATCGTTATCGTTTAAAATTACTAATAAATTTGCATCGATTGAACCCGCGTGATTCATAGCCTCATAAGCCATACCACCCGTAATACTACCATCGCCAATAATAGCGACCATTTGTTTATTGTTTCCATTTAGATTTGCTGCAATTGCCATTCCTAACGCCGCGCTTATAGATGTGCTGGAATGCCCAACGCCAAAAGCATCGTATTCACTTTCATCACGATTTGGAAAAGCGGATACGCCGTTTTTCGAACGAATGGTTGTCATTCTATTTTTTCGTCCCGTTAAAATTTTATGTGGATAGGCTTGATGCCCAACATCCCACACCAATTTGTCGTTTGGCGTATCAAATACATAATGTAAAGCGACCGTTAATTCGACTGTACCCAAACCTGCGGCAAAATGCCCGCCAGAAATACTGACAGATTGTGTTAAAAATTCACGCACTTCTTTGCAAAGCGTTTTTAGTTGTTCTTTTGGAAGCTGGCGAACATCAGCAGGAGTATTGATTTTATCGAGTAACGGATATGAATGGATCATGATGCTTTGAATTCCTTGAATACGGAGTTAGGTTGGCAAGTTTAATTAGTGATCGCGGTGAATAATATAAAGCGAAAGCTCGCGTAATAAATTCGCTTCATCGCCAAAATCGGCGAGATTTTCTAAGGCTTTTTCGTGCAAATGCTGCGCTTTTTCTTTTGCCCCAGTCAAACCAAGTAATGCGGGGTAAGTAGGTTTATTGTTATTCTTATCTTTGCCTTGTGTTTTGCCTAGCGTTTCAGTGTCGCTTTCTTCATCTAAAATATCGTCTTTCACTTGGAATGACAAACCGATACATTTAGCATAATTATCGAGTTTTTTTGCAGCGTCTGAATTAACATTTTTACCCGCCAATGTAGCTAACACAACACTTGCTCGAATTAACGCACCCGTTTTGTGAATGTGCATATTTTCGAGTTCTGGCAATGTTAACTTTTTACCAACAGACTCTAAATCAATCGCTTGACCACCGACCATGCCTTGTGAACCACTTGCTTTAGCAAGGCAAGTAATCATTTCGAGACGCTTTTCTGCACTGGCTGTGATTGTTGTATCGTGGGCTAATAATTCAAATGCAAAGGCTTGTAATCCATCGCCGGCTAGAATTGCCGTGGCTTCATCGAAAGCAACGTGACACGTTGGTTTGCCGCGACGTAAATCGTCATCATCCATTGCGGGTAAATCATCGTGAATTAACGAATAAACGTGAATACATTCAACAGCACAAGCAATCGCATCAAGTTCATCGGGCGGAATTCCTAAAACTCGTCCCGTTGCATAAGTCAGCATTGGACGCATTCTTTTTCCGCCATTCAAAACGCTATAACGCATCGCATTGTGTAACTGTAAAGGTAAAATAGATTCACTTGGCAAACGTTGTGTTAATGCGCTTTCGACACGCTGCTGGCAAGTGTTAAGATAAGTTTTTAAATCCTGATTCATGAAAAACTCCGAAAGTTTAAACGCCGTTTATTGACAAAATTGCGGCTACAAAAGATGCTGCATTATATAGGAATTTGATTAAAGCGTGGATTGACAGTGCATTGTGATTATAAAAACATAATAAAAAAACCACTTTAATCAAAAACCAGCTACAATAAGCATAGTCAGAAAGCAGCTGTTGAGTTAAGAGATTCCTAGTTGTAGGTTGTCTGGTTATCAATGTTGTAAGTTCTGTGTAACCGTAGTTTTTTTAATTTAGGAGTTTCAAAATGGCAACAGGTACAGTTAAGTGGTTTAACAATACTAAAGGGTTTGGTTTCATTGCACCTGCTGATGGTGGTGAAGATGTTTTTGTACACCATTCAGTTATCCAAGGTGATGGTTTCAAAACTTTAAATGAAGGCGAAACGGTTTCATTTGATGTTGAAAAAGGCCCTAAAGGCTTAACAGCAACAAATGTACGTTCTGCAAAATAAATTTGTTGAGTGTAAGTTGTTAATGTTTTAAAAGTGGTGTTTTTGTTGGGAAAAAGCGGAGTTGAATTTTCAGCCCCGCTTTTTTTTCGGCTATTTCGTGCTGATTATTGACTTTGACTTTCTAAGTAATCTTCATAATTACCGTTGAAATCAATAACGCCATGTGCAGTAATTTCAATAACACGAGTAGCTAATGAGGACACAAATTCGCGGTCATGACTGACAAAAATTAACGTTCCAGGATACTGTTCTAAAGCTGTATTTAATGATTCAATGGATTCCATGTCTAAATGGTTAGTTGGTTCATCCAAAATCATAATATTTGCTTTTTGTAACATCAGTTTTCCAAACAATAATCGCCCTTGTTCACCACCCGAAACCACTTTCACAGATTTATTGATTTCATCTTGTGAAAATAGTAATCGTCCTAAGGTTGCGCGGATAGTTTGGTCATCATCACTTTCTTTGCGCCACTGCGACATCCAGTTAATCAATGTTTCATCTTCAGCAAAATCTTCCGCATGGTCTTGAGCAAAATAACCCACTTCAGAATTTTCAGATAATTTTACTTGCCCAGTGTCAGCGGCTAATTCACCAACTAAAGTTTTTAACAAAGTCGATTTACCAATCCCGTTTGCACCAATAATCGCAACTCTTTCACCTGCGGCAATCATCAAATTCAAATTTTTAAATAAAGGTTCACCACCATAACCTTTACTCACATTTTCAATTTCTAATGCTAAACGATGTAATTTTTTGGTTTGATCAAATCGAATAAACGGATTCACACGACTTGAAGGTTTAACTTCGTCGAGTTTGATTTTTTCAAGTTGTTTAGCACGAGAAGTCGCTTGTTTTGCTTTTGACGCATTCGCTGAAAAACGACTAACAAAAGTTTGCAATTCCGCAATTTGAGTTTTCTTTTTCGCATTACTTGCCAATAGCTGATCGCGAACTTGCGTCGATGCAATCATATAGTCATCGTAATTACCAGGATAAACACGCAATTCACCAAAATCCATGTCTGCAATATGTGTACAAACACTGTTTAAAAAATGTCGATCGTGCGAAATAATGACCATCGTACAGTTACGTTCGTTTAATACATCTTCTAACCAGCGAATCGTGTTGATGTCCAAGTTATTCGTCGGTTCGTCGAGCAACATAATATCTGGATTTGCAAACAACGCTTGTGCTAATAACACCCGTAATTTCCAACCCGGCGCAACAGCACTCATTAAACCAAAATGTTGCTCAACCGGAATATCCAAACCAAGTAATAATTCACCGGCTCTTGATTCGGCGGTGTAGCCATTATATTCAGCAAATACCGTTTCTAATTCTGCCGCACGCATATAGTCATCTTCGGAGGCATCTAAATTAGCGTAAATAGCATCACGCTCGGACATCGCAGCCCACATTTCTTTATGACCCATTAACACAACATCAATAACACGGTAATCTTCAAAAGCGAATTGATCTTGGCGTAGATTTCCTAAGCGTTCATTCGGTGAAATACTGACATTTCCTGCTGTGGAATCTAAATCGCCACTAAGAATTTTCATAAATGTGGATTTACCACAGCCGTTTGCGCCAATTAAACCATAGCGATTACCATCGCCAAATTTAACTGATATGTTTTCAAACAAAGGCTTTGCGCCAAATTGCATTGTGATATTTGCGGTAGAAATCAAAATGGTTTTCCTAAAATTTTAAAAAATGAGAAAGTTAAAAAGAAGGGCAATCAGTGATTGCCCCGAAAACTCAAACAAACGAACAGATATAATCGGTGAGTTCATGAACACGCATTTTAAATTGTGCGTTTTCTGGCACACTGAATGATTCTCCACCTTTAATTGGTTTCCAATCTTCATTCGGCAATAAAACATCTAACTCACCGCTTTGGATTTCCATAATTTCAGGAACGCCAACATTGAAAACATATTCGCCAACTTGCATAAAACCTAACGTTTTTGTTGAGCCGTCAGCAAATTTCACCGTGCGACTAATAACATTACCATCAAAATAAACATTCGCTTTTTTGACGATTGAAACATTTGTAAATTCTGTCATGATTTTTTTCCTTTTAATTTTTAAGGTTGAGAAGCCGTCGCTTCTTTCGGTGGGTAAATAATTTTTTGCCCTGGATAATTAGAGCGAATGTTGTCGAGCATATGCTGCGTTAATTCTGCGCCTTGCTTAACTAAAATTGTTCCATATTGATCACACAAATCGCCGGATTCTAATATACCTGGAACTAAATAAACGAGTTTGTACAAATTTAATTCGTTATTTTCAACCGGAAAATAAAACACGGGATTACGTTGTAAAATACCTAAAAAGACTTTGACCAATGCCGGATCAAGATCTACGCCACTCGCTTGCGTTGTTAAAAAATGAATCACATTTTTAGGAATAGAACGCTCTTCACCAAATTTATCACCAACCATCATGGCATCGTATAAATCTGCGACAGCTAAAATCCGAGAAATGAGCGAAATTTTTTCGCCTTTCAAATTATCGGGATACCCTTCACCATTAAATTTTTCATGATGATGCTGCACGGCGGATAAAATTTCTTGATCTGTAAGAATTTTAGACAATAAATACACGCCTTCTTTGACATGATCGCGAATTAAATTGCCATCCGTATGTAATGTCATGTCACGAGCTGGGACAGAATCAAAATCAAGTTTTAAAAAGCCAATATCGTGAACTAAACCACTTAGAAAAATGCGCTTTTGAAACTCCATAGATTGCCCGAGTTCCTTTGCAATTTCCCTCGCATAACAAGCTGTTCGTTTGCTATGCCAACCTAATTTAGCGTCTGCTTTGTGTTGTGCTAGAAGTAAAATTTCTAATAATCCGCTGTTTAACATAATTGCACCTAGAGTTAATTTTAAACACGAACAAAAGTGTGATTGTGACAAGTTGGACAAGGTGGAATGCGACTTGTTGTTTTAAATGCGATTTCTTTACCGCAATCATCACAAGAAAATGTTCCCGCAATCGTAATATCACCGCTATTGTATTTGTGCGTAATGGCGTGCTGTTCAATTTCAGCAAGTTCAATCCGCGTTTTGTCCGCTACACTGAGAAACGCATCCCATGTTAAATTTTCAATTAGCTCAATATCGAATTTCAACCATTCAGTCAATGAATCATCATCATGAGCTGGCAAATTTTTTGCCGCGTGTTCAACATCACGTTTAACTTGGCTTGAAACGTGTTCAAGTTCTTCAGCCGTTAAATCATGCTTTTCATTCACTTTTTCTTTTGATGTTTCAAACGCATCCGTAAAAGAATTTAACGTTTCTTCCATTGTTTCATGCAAATGGTGCATAAAATCGCTGTAAGCAGTAATCAATTTTTCAGTATTCATAAAATCCTCAGGTATAGTAATTAAGGTTGTGGTTATTCTAACCGGTTTAATACGATGTTACGATTACGTCATAGCCTAATGCTCGAATTTCTTGTGCAAAGTTTTCCATTACCTCTAATGCCATTGGTTGTAAATCTATGGCTTCGGGTTGTTGAGAAGGTCGCGCTAACGTGTAAACGGTGACATTCTCGATTTCCATTTTGCCACGTTGTGCATGAAAAAATGATAAAAACCCGTCGCGTTCAATATCAGAAAAACCACGCTGTTGGTAATTAACCAAACAAATTTGAATTTTTGTAGGACAACATTGCGTTGCAAGCGTTAAATTTTTTAAAACGGAGTCGTGTGTTTGCGCTGAATGGTTGATTAACGCCCTGCCCTCATTCGTGCTGCTGTCCATTTTAAACCAGATTTCACCACCAAAATCATTCAAAATTTTCAATCCTGCTTGAACAACGGCGCGATGAATTAAACTACCGTTTGTAATCAAAACAAAATGACTCTCTGGGAAAATATCGTATTGTGTTGCAATATCACCAATCAATTGCACCGCGACATCAAAATTTAATAAACTTGTCGGTTCACCATTTCCGGCAATCGCAATATCTTTAATAACTCGCTGGCTCTTTGGAACATCCATCCGTTCATAAAAATCACCATTTAAAACGTCGTCTAAAAATAAACGTAATTCCTTTGCCAACAAATTTAAATCTATTTCAGGTGCCGTTCCAATTTTTAAATCAGGAACTTGGCAATAAATACACCGCCAATTACACGCATTATTCGGATTAAAATTGATACCAATCGATAAACCGCCCGCACGACGGGAAATAACGGGATAAACATACGTTAAACCACAGATATTACGATTATGGCTAGTGACAGAAAGTTTTGGCATTAAAAAATTACGCTGGCAGAATTAACAAGATTTCTGAAGTATAACACACCAAAAAGTCACTATTTCTTTGTGTGTTATACTTTTGCGAGGCGCAATAGCTTTGACTGCGTTTGAAACTAAAATTATAAAAATTAAAAAATTAACGAGGAAAAACATCATGTGTTGGAGTGGTGAAGCATCAGGGGTACTTGCTGCAATTGGTTTAGGAACTGCCTATTACATTGCTAAAAAAGGTGAATCAAAAGAACTTTGGATTCCATTAACATATTTTGCATTGATGGAATTATTGCAAGCATTTACTTACGTTTATATTGATTTGTGTGATAATCCGAATAATCAAATACTGACGATGCTCGGGTATTTACACGTTGCTTTTCAACCATTTTTTGCCAATATGGTGGCGATGTATTTTATTCCTGAAAGCATCAAGCTCAAAATTCGGACAGCCGTTTATACAATGTGTGCAGCGGGTTCAATTTTAATTTTATTTAAAATGTATCCATTCGCTTGGGCGGGTGAATGTGTAATTGGCACAGAAGGTTTTTGTGGTCCTCATATTTGTTCTGTTTCTGGCGCGTGGCATATCGCGTGGCAAATGCCATTAAATGGTTTGTTATCGCATCCTATTGAATGGTTATTTAATTTCAACTGGGGCTTGCACGTTTTAGCTTATATAGTGGTAGCTTTTATTTTACCGACGCTTTACGGTTCATGGAAATTTGTCTTATTCCACTATTTTATGGGTCCTTGGATTTCAGATCTTACTACTGATGATCCAAACGAATATGCGGCGGTGTGGTGTTTGTTTTCGATTGCCCTTTGCGTGTCCGTCATTAAATCACCGGTGCGTAAGTATTTACACGTCACAAACTGGCCGTTTTACAAAAAAACAATTGGCGATTCACTGTAATTTTTTGTCTTTCGCGCCATTAGTCATAATGGCGCATGCTTTTTCATAACAATTCTCGCTACTTAAAAAACTAAATCATGCTTAATTTTAGAAACATCACGCTTCGACGCGGTACACGAGTTTTATTTTCAAACGCTTCTTTTACCTTGCATAACGGACAAAAAATTGGTTTTACTGGCGCGAATGGCGCAGGAAAATCCAGTTTATTTGCGATGGTGAAAAATGAACTTCATGCAGATGAAGGTGATTTCACC
>CAIQZX010000185.1 GCA_903876445.1 uncultured Pseudomonadota bacterium
CATGGCACTAACACTAGCTACTGGTCACATTTTGAGTGGATTTTAACACAGGATAGATTTTGCAGACTATGAAAAATTTGAAATTGAGCCGCTTACATCCTCGCCCTGAACGGCGAGGTTTTTCGCTACTAGAGGATAAAGGTGAGCGAAATGCAAACAAAGCCGCTTCAACTTGATGTGGATTTAAATCGACTTGAGCATCTACTAATGTTGATGCGAGTTTTTGCATACTGTCAGAAGCATTTCGTTTCGTGAGTTCGTAAGCAAAGTATTTTGCGTGGTAGGGAGTAAGTTGCATAAGTATTCTTAATCGTTTTATAAATCAATTTGTTATAGTGCCTAATAACTTGATAGCACTTAAAATTTGACTTTATTTTAATTCTATTTAAAAGTTATTTTAACGTTAATCTAAGGCTAATTTTTCATGAATAGCTTCGAGCAACCAAGTGTGTCTTGGTGGTGGTATAGCCCGTTTTTTACGCGATTCATCAATGCGTTTTATTAACTCGGCATCTAAACGCAACTGTAAATTCTTCTTTTCTGGTTCGCTAATTTCAGGTTCATTTGTAATTGCTACAGAACCGCCTTGATTGATTATAGCTTGTACTTGTTCTTCTGATACTTTTGCTGGATTGGGTTTTCGACTAATTGCCATTTTAACTCCAAAATAATGTTTTTATAATTTTTATTTAACGTTAAAAACATATTTAAATAAGGTTTCTATTTCTGCAATGGCTTTCGTATCTTTAGGCTTTAACTCAACTACAGAAAGCCCAGATGCGGCGGCGTTACCAAACGATTTTCGTGTCCCTAAAACCACATCGATAAACGTTAAGACCGTTGTTTCACCTAAGAAACCAGCCGCATCATCGTTATCTTGACCTTTTGCATCAGCACGATTGATAAACGTGTAAGATTGAAGGTTAGGATTGATGGTTTTAATTTCTTCAATTAAGTTGCTCACCTTCTCTAATGTCCATACGTCAAATGAACGTGGCACAAAGGGAACAAGCGCAACATCAGCCACCGTTAAAGCGGCACGTTGACTAACCGTATCACGACCACCTGAATCAATAATGATGGTTTGATATTTTTCTGACAATCGCAAAGTTTCTGTTCGCACTGCCGCGCCTGTTAATTTAATGCAGGTATAACGAACTTTATCTGATTGTGTTTCGTTGCGTAATGCGGTGAAATCAGACGCTGTTTCTTGGTCATCGGCATCGATAAGTAAAACATCGTGTTTTGCAATCGCACACATCACCGCTAAATTGGTTGCAACGGTACTTTTCCCAGAACCGCCTTTAATTCCACCAACGACAATAATCATGTTTAAAATGTATCTTTTTAACGTTAAAAAAAGTTATTATAATTCTACTGTGATATTCATTCAATTTTAATATGAATCTGATTTAACATTCTTATGACGAACATTAACCTTCCTAAAATTGACGTACTTGCCGCCTTTTCCAGCGAACCTAAACAACGCGATTATGTACTGCCTTCATTCCCTGTGGGTAAGGTCGGTTTATTAGCGAGTGCTGGTGGTACAGGAAAAAGTTTTTACGCATTACAAGCCGCATTTCAAGTGGCGGTTGGAACGTGTTGTAATTTTAATCTTAGTGGCGCGAAAGTTAAAAATAAAAACCATGCAAGCGTTTTGTATATCTCACTTGAAGATGAAACCGTAGACATTGAATACCGTTTGCAAGCACTTTGGAAATACTGGGAATCAAATAAACCCAAACAGAAATGGTTAAGTGATTTAGCGAATCGTGTTGATATTTACGGATTAGCAGGAATGGGGGCAGCAGTAAATAAAAGGAGTCAAAGTCCCACGCTATTTTTCCAGAAGCCTTTATTCCAGTGGCTTGAAGGCACTTAGGCACTTCCCAAATTCAAGTTGTTTTTGAAGGTGAATTTTTGGGAGAAACTAACCCAATAGAATCCTGTACGTTCGTTTTTTGATTTCGTTGTTACAACAAATCAAGTTTGGCTAGAATCAAAACAAAGATAATGTTCGATTTATAAAACAGAACCCAAAAACACCCCCGCATAATCGCCCTGTAACGCTCGTTTGATGTTTTGGCAATGTGGATTGTGTGGATTGAAAGTTGCGCGGCTAGAATCGGAAAAATCACGGTTTTAGGTTGTATCGTACATTTTGTGAAAATGGTGCATTCGGTTTTAAACTTATTGACAACGAATAAGTATTGACTTGTTAGTGCGTTACTCTATACTTATCGGCAACGAATAAGTAACCATAGAAACAGGTGTAACATGATTGGCGCAAATCCATTAACCCGTGAACAAATGAAAGGTGTTTTGAAAGCCACAACTTCAATCCGTGAACGTGCTTTATTAACTTTGGGTTTCACGACTGGTTACAGAATTTCAGAATTGTTGAGTTTGACCGTCGCAGACGTTTCGACTAATGGAGTAATTCATAACCACATCAATGTAAAAGCATCGAACAGCAAAACGAAAGTAGGTAGAACAGTTTTATTAAACAGCGACGCTAAGAAAGCACTAACAAGGCTTATCGAATGGTTATCTGCAAAAGGATTAGATAATACCGCACCGCTATTTGTTAGCAGAAAACACACTAACGGATTTGCCGCGATTACACGTCAACAAGCTGGTAGATTGATTAAAGATTTATTCGCATTAGTTGGCGCGATTGGTAGTAGTTACAGCACACATTCAATGCGTAAGACATTCGCTAAAGCTATCTACGACGCAACAGGCGGCAAAATCGAACTGGTACAAATCGCACTTGGTCATCGCAGCATCAACAGCACCGTGAGTTATTTATCATTCAACACATCATCAATTGACGATGCCATTCACGCTATGGAGTTTTAAGCATGACCGAACAAACTAAAAAGAAAATGGGGCGACCTAAAAAGGAACGGACAGGGAAGCATATTTGGATACCTGCCGAGGTTATCGACATGGTTAATGCCATAGTCGCAACCGCCAAACAACAGCAAGCGCAAAAACAGGCTACGTCATGACTGCTTTCTGCAAATCGGCTTGATTGTCGCATTATTGCGTGAACTACCAACCACTAAACGCTATCGCGTTCTAGTGGTGGCTTCGACTGACCCGAACTGAGAATATCAGCTCCTTTCGCATCTCCACGAGCTTTGACCCGTTTAGAAGATGGGGAACGCTTTACAGTCACGACAGAAC
>CAIQZX010000186.1 GCA_903876445.1 uncultured Pseudomonadota bacterium
AAATTTTTGCTCCATTTTCCTGACGCATGATTCATTTCATATTCATCACGTTCGATACCGTTTTGGGCTTCACTAATACCGCTGAAAATATCACTTCTTCCTACAACCGCTGAAAAATTACCGAGTTTCGATGTTAAACCAGCACCTGCTGATTCACGCAAGGTGTCATAACTTCCGCCTTCAAAATGCAGAAAATTATCATTTTCTTGTAGCTGCCTTGTTTTTAAATGAATGGCTCCGCCTAATGTTCGACTGCTATTAAAATTACCATCAAAACTGCGTGATACTTTGACGCTATCTAATTCATTTATCGAATAGCGTTGCAAAGAATAAACCCCCACAAAATCACTAAATAATGGCACGCCATCTAATGTGAGCATCCCTTGACCGCCAGCACCACGAAAACTGAGATTTGAAGCCATTTGTCCACTACCCTGATTGATAGTGATGCTTGGTTCTTGACGCAATATGCCGTTTAAATCAGGCAATTCCACTTCGTGTAAATCGTCGTGATTATATTTGCTGATATTTGATGAGGTAATCACCATTGGCGGTAATTCTGAAGCGGTTTCAGCACAAATGCTCAGTGGCATTAGCGTGAAAATAAGGTAGATGCTGTATTTTATCATTTGCCATTAAAATTTTTTATGGGGTTTTTCTCAATTATCCGCACATTTTAACGCAATCTGACATTCGTCTGACAATTGGGTGTTAGAGTTTTACACAGAAGGGTGAGTTTATGCCGTAAAGGTTTTTTCTTAGGTTATCTACCACTTCTTTTTCAGATTTAAAATTTCAGTTTTTTTGGAGATATAAAAGTGGGAAGTTACGTTCAGAGCAACCTTAATACAGGCGAAGAAGTGGTCTATAAAACTAATCTTCACTGGTTCTTTGTGGTTTCATATTTGTTTTCATTTCGCGTTTTGTGGACGTGTGGTTTGCTTGCTATCCCCAAGTTGGTCGAGGTATTTACCAACGAATTCGCTATCACGAACCAACGTATTATCATGAAAGTCGGCTTCATTTCTAGGAAAACTTTCGAAATGAACCTACGGAAAATAGAGACCATAAACGTTGATCAGGACTTTTTTGGAAGAATTTTGGGTTATGGCACTATCGTAGTTATTGGAACTGGCGGCACGAAAGAGCGATTTGTTAACATCAGTAATCCACTAGAGTTTCGCAATCAGTACCACAACCAGCTAACGTAAATGTCTGACTCGTAAGGCGGGTAATGTTATGAAATTTGTTTTGTGGTTACTTGTTTTTATTTCCAATATCGTATTTGCTCAATTACCAGCTCAACCAATCATCAAAAACGGTAGCTGTCCAAGCAGTTATGTTTCCAGTGGTAATTATTGTGTGCCTAATGGTGATACGTCACGTTTTGCGATTGTGAAAAATGGTAGCTGTCCAAGTGGTTATGTTTCTAGTGGTGATTACTGTTTAGCATCAAGTAATAGCTCAAGACAGGCAATTCAAAAACAGGGAAGTTGCCCGAGTGGTTACGTTTCAAGCGGTGAGTATTGTTTATCGAGTAAATAAAGCAGATTCAAGTCATAAGTGCAACGGGTAAAGGAACTTGAATCTGTCTACATCATTTAACGAATGTTCTTATGGATGTTGAAAGCATCCAAAAATAATTATGTCCACATCAAAAAATCATTAACGTTAGGAAATTTAAAATGAAAAAATTAGTTTTAGCTATGTTGGCATTACCAACTTTATTTATATCAATATCCGCATCTGCGGTGGTTAATGATATTGGTTATGTATCTGATCCTTATTATGATTCAGAAGGAAATATGCGAAAAAGACCAAATCCTTCAAACAATAAAGAATGGACGTGTACTCGTTATGAGCGTGTTCTGGGTCTCTATTTGATTAAGGATAGAAGAACAGATCCAGCATGGTACAGTGGCATGGTTGTGAGTAGAGAAGATGATCTGAATTTACAGATTTTTGGGGATAAGGTTATTGAAGAAATTGGTAAAAATCCTATAGGTGTAGCTCAATATATAAGATCAGGAAAACTTTATAACGATTGTGTAAAAGTACCCGAACGGAAAGATTGATTTTTTGACGATGAACAGATTCAAGTCATAAGTTCAACGGGTAAAAGGACTTGAATCTGCCAGACATCATTTCATGAATGTTTTGCCAGATGTTGCAAACATTCAAAAATAATTAAGAGTCCAGCTTTTAAAATGGGGTAATTAACATGTACAAATTGATAATATTAATTTTAGCTCTTAGTCCAATAAATTCGTTTTCATATGAAATTGAAAAGGAGGGCGATTGGTTCTACATGTATAACGGGAACGATTTAGTTGGAGCGTACTCAAAGCATAAATATGGGGATTCATATACTGCTGGATGTGGTGATCCCAAAAAATCATCTTCCGAAAATAAATATTTTGATGGTAGCGGTTACTACATGTATCAGTCATTCAAAACAACGAGAGAATCTCAGAATGCTATTAGTAAATATTGTAATAAAAAAGATAATGCTTTCTTGACCGTAGATGGAGCAATTGATAAGACTGATGCGGGGAAAAAAATCATCATAGAATCAGAATTCCGTGGTGATTTGACATATGAGCGAAACCAAACAAAACCATTTACTGGCATAGAAGTAAATGTTTATCCAGATGGAACAAGAGTAAAACGCAATTATGTAGATGGTAAGAAAAACGGGTTAACAACGTTTTGGTATGCAAATGGGCAAAAACAAGAGGTGATCAATTATGTAGATGGTAAGAAAAACGGCTTATTAACAGGGTGGTTTAAGAATGGACAAAAAATGAATGAAACAAATTATGTAGATGATAACCAAGACGGATCACATATAAGGTGGTTGGAAAATGGACAAAAAGATGCAGAAGGAAATTATGTAAAAGGGACATTTATACCGTCTGATTTGACATCATCAAGTTCCGTTAATACTGCTAGTTTCATAAATAAAGAAAAAGTTGAAGTCGAAAAACAAAGTTCGACTGATGACATTATTCATCAAGTTTATAAAGCAAGGCTTGGTGAAAAAGACCATTTCAGTAGTTCTGGAAAACGATTAACAACAGCGGTAGCTATTTTGCGTCAAGACAGAGCTAATTTTCATGTATTCAACGTAAGAGATGCCGAAGATGAATCTGATGAGATATTCAAAAGTAAAGTATCTCGAGAATATATAGAAAAAATCGCATTCATTTCAAAAGCAACCGAAAAAGCCATTTTGAATGGCACACCTGTTATTCAAGTCAAAGTTGAGGGCGATAGCTTGGATGTAACTTTAGTAACTCAGTAATACTTTCTTAAAAACCAAAAATAAAAACGGAAAAATCATGAAAAAAATCACATCACTTTTAATTATTGGCGTGACATTGGTATCAACATCGGCTTTTGCTGGCATTAAATGTTCTGACTTTCCATCTGTTGACAAAATGGAAGTATTATCAAAAAAGGCAGGTTTATCTCCCGATGGCGATGGTAGTTTTACTAGATACCACGAAGACGTTGTGAAGGCGTTATGTTCTGGCGATATGAAAGAAGTAACTTCATCAATAAATGCTGGTTACGTTGAAGCTAAAGATGTTAAGGCTATTTCTAAAATACTCGGAAAGCCTTACAAAGTTAAAGCACGGACAGAAAGTGGCAAAAGTTTTGGCTATTCAAAAGATAAATTTATAAGTATGGGTTTATACCCAATTGATGCAGACAATATCGCAATGTACTACACGAAAAAACCTTCTTCGCGTTGTGGTGTTCTAGCAAAACAAGCCTTGGAAGGTAATCCAGAAGCAATTAGTAAATTGAAGGAACAACCTGATTATTGTACTTGGAAGTATTAACTAAATTGTTATGCAATCCGCCTATCTTATTATTTGGTTAGTTTTTCCTGCCCATTTTTTGAAAAAATGGGCATTTTTCTTTATCAATCATCACCAGAAATTAGATTGAGTAATTACCAAATAAAATATGAAAAATGAAAATTTTACTTATAGAAGATGATTCCATTCTAAACGAAACTATTACGGATTATCTGAATTTAAAAGGCAATGAAGTAATAAATTTAGAAGATGGTACAGATGCCATCAATGTTATTGATAAGTCCAATTTTGATTTGTATATCATCGACATTAACATTCCGCATATCAATGGATTGGATATTGTGAAATATATTCGAAATAAGGATGTAGACACTCCGATTATTATGATAACGGCTTCAATGGAGTTGGATAGCTTTAAGACGGCTTATGCAAATGGTTGTGACGACTATATTAAAAAGCCATTTTATTTGGAAGAATTAAACATAAGAATTAGCAAGTTAATAATCAAATCAAAAAATAAAGACACGCTAATAAAAATATCCGATTCAGTTACTTATGATTCAGAATATGAAGAACTAAATGTTAATGGTGTTGCTAAAAGATTAAGAAAAAAAGAAAAACGTCTGCTAAATTTGTTTTTGAAAAATATCAATAAAATTTTAACAACTGAAAAAATTGAAAACTACGTTTGGGAAAATGAAATTAAAGACTCTTATCCTTTAAGGCAATTAGTCAATGATTTGAGAAAACATTTTGATAATGGTGAAAATTTTATATTTGCTGATAGAGGAATAGGATACAAATTTGAAATTAAAAATTAAGCTAAACCATTACATAATATCGTTTTTTTTATTAGTAATAATCGTGGTTGTTATTGGTGATGCAATTAAATTTCAAAATTATCGAAAGATTCTGATTCAAAATTATTCAAATAAATATATTCATATAACCCAACAAATTCGAGAAGATTACCGACTACTTTTTGATAGATTACAATACGAATTTAATAAACATGAGTCAGTAAATATCTCAAAATTAAATCAGCTGTATAACATCTATAAAAGAGATCGCACGCATTTTAATGTTGATAAAGCCGCTGAAGAATTAAACAAAGATGTTCACTTTGGGCGTTATCAAGTATTTTTAATCAATAAAGACTACATTATCGAAGATGCCTCTTATAAAACGGATATAGGTCTTAACTTTGGTGGCATCATGGATATAAGAGAGGTGATAAGTTCCATTTTTACTAAAAAAGCAGCTATTGACATCTCCCCCATCATAATTGACTTAATTGTCCCATCATCTATGATGTTTAAGCGGTATTTCATAAAATTATCAAATGATGAAAAGTATGTTCTGCAAATTGCATTCGCTTTAGATTTTGCAAGAGAATTTAGAGAAAAACACGACTTAAACAAAAATGTTGGACTAATTGAACTTTATCTTGGCAATGATTCTCTCCAGAAATTTGACTTTGATCAAACAAATTACAACAAACAATTTTTGCAACAGGCGGGTTGGGAAGTGACAAATAATCTGTTATTTCAGCTATCTAATGATTTATCTATCAAGAATAAGCGACTTGAGGTTCTAATAAAATTAGATATTAAAGACCTTATAAATAATCAAGCACATATCAAGGAAGTCATTGATGAAGTATTTAGTAATGATAATCTTCTTAGCTCACTTAATTTATCACAGCATCACTTCACCATCTACTCTATAACAGGTGGGCTGTTTAACAAATCGACTGGAACAAAACTCCTAGTAAAAACAACCTATTCAACAGAATCGTTAGAAAACGATATACAAAAAACATTTATCCAAGCCATCATTCAACTTTTTTTCATATTGAGCATTTTAGTTTTAATTTATCTGTTCATTATGAAAAGGATTTCAAAGACGCTTTTGAAAATTATTGATAACATAAAAAACAATTATTACTCAGATATTCACAACATAAAAATTGCAGAACTGGTTGTTTTAAACGAAAGTTATAACGATCTGCATAACAGATTAAACAAAGAGGTTGAACGCAGTTCAAATATCTTAAAAGATAAGAATCAGTTTATCGCCGATACCGTTCATCAATTAAGAACACCATTAACAAACATTATGATGAATGGTGAAATGATTAAACAATTTCAAACAGATAAATCTTTATCATCATATATTGATAAAATTGATTCATCTATCAATATGCTTTCAAATTTTTATGAAGATTTAGCGTATGTTGCGTCAGCAGATACGATTGAATACCCGCCAAAAAATATCAATTTGAGTGATTTTTTGAAAACACGAATTGAGTTTTTTTCGACTATT
This sequence comes from uncultured Pseudomonadota bacterium, assembly GCA_903876445.1. GTDB lineage: Bacteria > Pseudomonadota > Gammaproteobacteria > Methylococcales > Methylomonadaceae > UBA10906. The sequence continues at coordinate 6,153 of CAIQZX010000186.1, forward strand.
TCAAAAGTCAGTCATAAAGAAATTCAATCAATAATTGAAGAAGATATTTTTACGCATATCAATCAGATCGAACTAGAGAGAATTATTGATAATAACCTCTCAAATGCAATGAAATACGCGACCAAACACAAACCAATCACCATAAATCTTTTACAGTCCAACGACACAGCCATATTAGCTATTAAAACGTATGGAAGCCAAATTAAGGATAAAAATAAAATCTTTGAAAAAAATTTCAGAGAGGATGAAGCGAAAAGGGGTTTAGGATTAGGCTTGAATATGGTTAAAAATATCTGTGGAAAATATCATATTACCTATCGTGTTACTTATGACGATGGGCAAAATGTTTTCACCTATATTTTTCAGTCATTGGAATTCCATTACTAACGGAATCGGATAAGCCATGACTGTTGCCAGCTACAGTCTCTCCTAAGAATTGTGCGTGCAAGTTTCCCGCACAAATGTTTTTAGTTTAAGATTGTTGAGCAGCTAAAAGTGCTTTGAGTTTTTCATTTTCCGCTTTAACGGCATCTCTTTCAGCAGAGATTTTTTGTTTTTCCATTCTCTCAATTTGCAATTCTTCTTGAATGGTACTTTGTTCACGAATGAAATTCTGACGTGCTTGGTAGGCATGATAATCACGTTCTTTTTCTGAAAATTGACGCAGTGTATTCATGGCTTGCCTCATTTCTTCTGTAATCATCCAATCAGGTAGTTGTGTATCATCGTCTAATGATTCACCTTCTTTGAAAAACTGTAGCCAACGTTCCCTTTCGTTTTCGATATGGGACGCATGGAACTTTTCAATTTCTAACAATAAAATTGCACCGTGTTCAACTAATACCTGTCCGTCTTCATCTCTAAGTTTGTAAGTGTGCAGATAATTGTCGTCGGTCTTGATAAGGTTTTTACCCAACAACCAAATTGAAAATGTCGGTTTGAGTTGCAGATAATTCTTACCATCTTTTAATTGCTGACTGTAAATGTCAGACCAGCCATAAATAATTCTTGATGGTAGATTGTCATAACAGAGCAATTGAATTTCAATTTGATAAATCCTGTCTTTATTATCGCGTGCCTTAACGTCAACAATACTCAACTTGTCATCAAGAAATTCTTTATCATTGTAAGGATTCAGAATTTCAACACTGGTAATAGGTTCAGGTAATTCCACATTTAATACGGCATTCAGAAAATGCACCAGTAAATTACGATTTTCTTCTGATCCTAATAATGCTTTAAAAACGCAATCTATCTTCGGGTCAATTCTATGTTTCATGCTTTTAGTATATCAAAAAAAATGTGCAGATTGAGAGCGATTTAACACCACTAAAAAACGTAAATGACCGTTTGCTGTGGTATTTCAGGCAATTTGGGTAAATTGGCTTATTTGGAATCCTTATCGAAGTAATGCGTTACGGATGTCATCGGATGTGGGTTTGATGTAATTCAATGTTGTTGAAACGTTTTTATGAGCGATGAAGTGCTGAATAATTTTAGGATTGATGCCACTTACGCCCATTTCAGTGATGATGCCTTTTCTGAATGAGTGGGAAGAGTAATTGTCGCCTAAAACGATTTGAATTAGGTCGTTGAACTCTTTGGTGAATCCGTTGTGGTTGAGAGTGCTTTTGGTTCTGTTTCTTTTGTGTAGGAAGTAATTTTCTGGGTCGGTTTCGTTTTCGATCAGTTTTTTTAGAATCTTGACGGATTTTTCACTCAAAGGAATGTGACGAATGATTTGTTGTTTTTGGATGAACACGGATAGTTCGTCTTTTTCGATAGCATTTTGAATGTCACTGATTTTTAGGTTAAGGATTTCTGTGACACGCATTCCAGTCATATAGAGGAGTTCTAAACTTCTAATCCACTTTGTTTTGGTGGTTTGAAAGGTGTCTAAGCCGTTTATGTAAGATTTGAGTATTTTGTATTGTGATTCGAGAATGGGCTTAGAATTTCGTTTTGAATTTTTGGGTCTACCAGCCATTGTTGCACCTTTTGATTAAAACCTAATAATATAGACTTATTATAATTTAAAATTAGGTTTTTGGGGAGGGTTTAAACGAAATCACTTCATATTTAATATATGTTTAGTGGCACATCGGATAAGCCGTGACTGTTACCAGTCACAGCTCTCCTAAGAACCGTGCGTGCAAGTTTCCCTGCACACGGCTCAAGCCTTTTTAAAGCCATTTTCATGACCCAGCATAAACAAAA
>CAIQZX010000187.1 GCA_903876445.1 uncultured Pseudomonadota bacterium
AGGCTTTTGCTTTTACGGCGAAGCCGTGAGGCTTTTGCTTGAGCGCGTAGCGCGAGAGGGGGGATTTCATACGGGTGTTTGTGATTGGAACGAATCAAGCCCTGCAAAAAAAAGTAAAACAACTATTCAATGAAAATGCGGGTTGTGGCAGTTTGAAAAATAAAATGTAACAAATCGATGGAATGTTACATTTTTATCGGCTAGGTTTTTAAACCAAAAACCTTTTGACTTTTAACCAAAACACAACTATAGTTTATGACACGGAAACTATAACAAAACAGGTGCAAAATGCGCGGCGCAATTCCATTATCGAGAGCTGAAATTAAATCTTTGCTCAAAGTCACAAAATGCCAACGTGAAAAAACATTACTCACAATCGGATTTAGTTGCGCGTTTCGTATCAGTGCCATTTTGAGTTTAACCATTGGTGACGTATCAACAAACGGAATTGTTCATAATAGAATCACAGTTGCCGCTAAAAACCAAAAAACAAAGACTGGACACACTGTGTTGTTAAATAGTGACGCAAAAAAATCAATTGAATCTTTGCTTGAATGGTTGAAAGCTAAAGGCATTACCGATAAATCAGCACCATTATTTTTAAGCCAAAAACGCACCGTATCGGGCGCATTAAAAGCAATATCACGCATTCAAGCGCATAGAATCATTAAAGATTTATTCGCTCAAATTGGCTTATTAGGTAGCAGTTACAGTACGCACTCAATGAGAAAGTCCGTAGCAAAATACATTTACGATATGACGGGCGGCAAAATTGAGAAGGTGGCGGCAATACTTGGACACAAAAGCCTGAATAGTACGATTGCTTATTTGCAATTTAACAACAGCGATATAGACGACGCATTAACAGCAATGGAATTTTAAATATGACTGAAAAAATTAAGAATAAAGGTGGTCGTCCTAGAAATATCGAACCGACTAAACAAGTTCGCGTTCCAGTTTCGTTAATACCTGCCATTGAAAACATGGTTAGAGCTTATCGAATGCAGCCTAGCCAACAGGTGCAACAATGACTGCCGTCACGTTCGATACTCTTGAGCTTACTGGAATGCTAAGAGATTCGGGCATTGAACAAAAACAAGCCGAGGCGATTGTAAAAGCAATCGTGAAGTCACATGACGAATTAGTAACGAAAGGGCATCTTGATTTGAAACTTGCGCCAATTTACACGGATTTGGCTGTATTAAAATGGATGATGGGTGCGTTGATAGCCTTGAATGTATCGGCTGTTATGAAACTATTTTTTTAACCAAATTTGGCGCGATATGCGTCATTAAACCTTCGCGCTGGTGTCTAGTACACACCAAACGCGATTAAGCAACGCCATAACGCAGCAAGGTAATGGCAATTTTAACCCGCCATAAAGGGGATTCAAAACATGAAACACGATTATTGTGTTGCTTGCGGCATCCGTGATGCAATTACACCAACATCATTTAGTACCAAAATCACGCGGCGGTTCTAACGCTAATTCAAACCTGATTACGCTTTGTGCAAGTTGCCACGATAAAATTCATGGTGTTAATAATTCATTGATAAAGCTATCTGCCATCGGGCGTGAAAAGAAAAAACGTGAAGGTAAAGTTATTTGCTATCACCCGCCTTATGGAAAAATGAAAACCATTGATGGTTATCTTGTTGATAATCCAGTTGAACAAGAAATAATCAACAAAATTTGCGAGCTAAAAGTTTCTTTGTGTTGCGGTTCAGAGACTATCATTCGTGAATTAGAACGACTTGGATATATATCCCGAACTGGTAACAGATTTAAATCGAATTTTATTATCAGAATACTTCGATCAAAAGGGCTACAGCAGAACGGATACATTAGATTTCATGCAAAAAATACAAAATCGTTTGATGATGTCATAGCTGAAAAAGGGGTTTATTCAAAAATAAAAACTGTTATTTCTATCAATCATTTATACGACAAACGCCAACAACAAACAGTTAAACTGGGGCAAAATTATGAAATCTTTTGACACACAAACTGGCTATAAAGACTTAGTAGCCACTGG
>CAIQZX010000188.1 GCA_903876445.1 uncultured Pseudomonadota bacterium
AATGATTCCAAGCAGTCTGATAACTCACGCCTAATTTTTTCGCATACGCTGATAATTTCATGCGCGTATATTTAGCATTCTTTTATATTCTTTAATATACTTTTTATAAAAGAAAGTCATACCCTCAACAGAACAATCCGCTACAACCCGCGAATAATCGGCAAATCAACAAATCGTTTTTAAAATATGTTTTTCTTTTACATTTTTCATAGCAATTCATATAAAAATATAGTCGTGTTTCAGAGTTTAAAACACCGTTAACATTACATCTATTGCCAAAAATCGACTGCTCAATTAAACTCTTGACCACTTTCAACATAATCGTGACAGGAGCATTGAGAGTTGTCAATGCTATACGAACGCAGAGCTTATGTAAGACTAATGCGAGTTATCGCGGCAGCAGTTGGCGTTGAAGCGTTTAGATGAACATAGATACTTTTCTATGGAATTCACAACTATTATTGAGACATCAAACGCAATCAAACGCAACCAAGAATTCAAACTTTCTGTTTTAACAGTGCATTGATTTCTTTTAACAATTCGATTTCTTTATCTTTTGATTGATTAAGAATCTTTTCTTTTTCCAAATCAAATTGTAATTTCAAATTGCGTTCTTGCAACTTCAAGTATTGCGCTGACTTATCATTGTTATTATTGGAAGAAACAAAAGTCGAATAAATCTGATTATTTTCAGAGTCACCAGAATTATTCACTTCTATAATGTTGAAAATGTGCTTTTCGTCGTCAGAGCTAATTAAATCGCACAGTTTCACACCAAACAAGTTTGATATTTCGGTCAATCTCGATAAATTAACGTCTGTATCGCCTCTTTCAATGCTTCCGTAACCGTTTGGGGACATCTTCAATCTGTTTGCGACCTCTTCTTGAGACAGTCCTTTTACTTTTCTTATTAACCGTAATTTTTCATTTATCTTCATCATTGATAAACCCGTTTCCATGACAAATACCATTTAGATGGTTACAAAACCCGTTAAACAGGGGAAATAAATTTTTCAGTGTGTGGTAATTACCGAAACAATCGCCAATAATTTAAACCGCCTAGGTAGAGATTTCAACCATATCGAAGGGGATTCGATTTCAACGCGCATCTAAAGAGGTTTAGAGCCGCAAGATACTATACCAGGACACATAAAATTGACGGAGAAAAACGAATGGCACACATTTTAGTTATTGATGACGATGAAGATCTTCGTGATTTGTTATCACAGTATTTGATGTTAGAAAATCACGAGGTAACTACAGCATCTGATGGTTTGGCGGGGATTCAGTTAGTCAAGAGTGAAAAATTCGACCTCATTATTACGGATATTATTATGCCAAATAAAGATGGTATCGAATTTATTTTAGATTTATTAGACGATCCAGATGTAGAAAATACACCCATCATCGCTATGTCGGGAGGAAAAAGAAAAATAAGCAGTGAGTTTAATTTAGTTTCTGCTAGCACGCTGGGTGTAAAAGCGATATTGAAAAAACCATTCACCAGTCATGAATTGTACAAATCAGTTAAAAGTGCGTTAACTTAATCTCTAAATAAGACAATGCAAATAACAATAAACTTCAAAAAAACTCATTTATTAGTCGGCACTTTTCTAGCTCTGACAATGGCGATTATTGGTTTGTACACGTTAGATTCAAACCTGTTAGCAATTTTTGTTGTAATAGAAATTTATTTGATTTTACTTGCCCTTTTTTTCTTCGGTATTTCATGGATAAATCCCCAACAACCCAAGCAAGGTGAAAATCAATTAAAAAGTAATTCCCTTTATCTCGCCAACTTGTTCAATCAATACTCTATTTTTACTGAAAGCTCTATTGATGGTCGAATCATTTATGCGAATGAAAACTTTATAAAGTGTACCGGTTATAGCAAAAATGAAATCCTAGAAATGAAATATTCATTCCTACAATCGGGTGTTCATTCATCTAAATTTTATGCTGATTTATGGGAAACCGTTTTAGCGGGGAATATATGGCAAGGCGAAATTTGTAATAAAAATAAATTAGGCAAATTTTTTTGGGTGTACATGACCATTATTCCTCAATTTGACCGTAGTGGAAAAGTTTTTAAATTCCTTTCTTTTATGCACGAAATCACGCAAATAAAGAAAATGGAATTAGAAAAGGAAGAATTAGAAAGACAACTGTATCACTCACAAAAATTAGAAAGCATTGGGCAATTAACCAGTGGTGTCGCGCACGACTTTAATAACATTTTGATGGCGATTATTGGTTTTAGTGATTTAGGTGTTGCGCTCATCGAAAAGAATAACTATGACAAAGCAATAGCCAGCTTTGATAAAGTACGAAAATCCGCGCGTCGGGCAACCGATTTAGTCGATAAAATGTTGACCTTTTGCAGTGAAAATACAGTCAGTGCTGAACACCCAATTAGACCGGCGACCATTGTTCAAGAAGTCGTCGATATTAGCGATATGTTGCGCTCCGGCATCAGCACAAAAATACAAGTTAAGTTTGAAAATAATTTATACGATAACGCTATCGGTATTTTGATTGGAGAAAGTGAATTACATCAAATGACCGCCAATTTGCTTATCAATGCTCGTGATGCGATTGAAATAACAAATAAAAATAATGGTTTCATTTCTGTAAATTTGTTTTTAGACGCTATTGACCATCCAGAAACTTGCTATGCCTGTGGAAAAACATTTACGGGTAGATATGTGAATTTAAGCGTATCAGATAATGGTTCAGGTATTAGCAAAGAGAAAATTCCAAAAATCTTTGACCCATTTTTCACAACAAAAGAGGTCGGAAAAGGAACAGGATTAGGCTTATCTGTTGTAAGTGGCATTATGAATCACGCTAAAGGGCATATTTTGGTTGATTCTAAATTAGAAGAAGGAACGGTTATTTCATTACTTTTCCCCATCATTTACATGGATAACAATAAGCCGGATGTTTCATTAACTGCGAAAAAAGAAATTAGCCGCACAAAATTAAAAATATGCGTTGTCGATGACGAAAACGATATTTTAGATTTATATAGCGAACAGTTAACCCTTTTAGGCTATGACGTTAGCTGTTTTAACTTGCCTACTTCGGCATGGGACAAAATTCATAACAACCCCGATTATTTTGACGTTGTGATTTCAGATTATGGTATGCCAGAGGCAACGGGACTGGATTTGGCTAATTTGATTTTAACAATTCGTCCAAACATCCCTATTCTAATTTGCACTGGATACAGCGATAAATTGAAATCTGATAAAGATTTACCAATTGGCAATACGTTTTTGTTTAAAAAACCTGTTGAGATAGAACAATTGCACCAAATTATTCAAAAGTTTTTCTTATCAATTTAAAAATTTATAAAAAGGTTGCATTATGCTTTATCAAAATCTTGTAAATGAATTACACGTTTTATTATTAGAGAGCCAAGTAAACAGTTCGGCAATACTACAGTTCAGTCATCTGATGAGAGAAAAACTTAAAGAAATTGGTTTAGCCCGATTCGTTGAAGAAGTGGCGATGCCTCTTGGAGAAATAATTGGGGATTCTTTGGAGCAATGTCAGTTAAGCGTTTTCATGGAACACAGTTATACGGTTCTAATGGTGGAATTGTTAAGTGAATTTATTTTACAAGAAAAGAAAAATGTGTATGAAAAACAAGAACTGAAAATACTGTTGTCCAGTTTTAGTGGTGAAAAACACATTTTAGGATTATTCATGGTTGAGGCATCTTTATGTGAAGCGGGAGCGTTTTGCATAAATTTAGGGGCTGAATTGCCGGTTCATGAAATTGTTAACGCCGCATACAATTATGAAGTCGATGTTATTGGTATAACGATAAGTAATTTTTTCAATAAACGACTGGCTAAATCGTTAATAAAAGAAATTCGTTCAAACTTCCCGCCACACATAGAAATCTGGGTTAGTGGCAGTGGCGCGAATTTCGTAGATGGAATTCCATCTGTAAAAGTCTTAACAGATTTCACCTCTCTTTTAACCGCCTATCAAGATACAAAAAAGAAAAAATGGTCACGTTTGAAAACGCAATAAAACGTTACGGAAAGCGGGCGGGCTGCGTTACGGCATTTGTAACGCTTTCGTGTATTTTCATTCCGATTGAATTAACGCATTTACATTATGCGCTGATGCTTATATTTGTGACGGTATTTTTTTTAGGGACGCAATGGTGCGTTTTAAAAAAAATAACGATGGTTTATGCGGCTGAAAAAAACAATCGCATTTATGAAACCCGTGATAAATATGAACAGTTGATACAAAACGTTGAAGGATTAACTCAGCAATTCCATGAGCAACATTTTTCAAACGAAGCGGCTCAAAATGTTATCAATGCCTTAATCCATTGCGAGGAAGAAATAAAACAACTGCGCTTATCGTTATTAAATGTTGGCGAGAATACATTTTCTGATTGTGAAACCACAATTCAAACAATCGTTGATAACGCGCAACGGATTACGGATGACTATTTAAAAAATAATGAAGAATCCAAAAATCAAATTTCTGACCTTTTAGCAAAAATAAAACGGTCGGTAGATGCACTGACTATTGAATTGCAAAAGAAAAATTCAGAAACAGATAAAGACTCGTTAGTTTCTAAAGTACAACAATTTGCAGCGGCAAATACGAAATTTGAGGATTTTGTTCATCAACAACTTCATAAAGTCATAACAGATACTGAAAGTTCGACATTTAGTTTAATTGAATCGATGAACGTGATTCATGAACGGGCGCAAAACTTATTAACGTATATCAATGATTCAAATGCTGAAGTTTACGAGATTAAAAAAGATGTTGAAGAAAATGTTGGTGATGTTCTTGAAATAGGGCGGTTTATTCAAGAAGTACCCGTAAGAATTCGCAATGATATTATTTCGATTAGACAAGCCAACAACGAAATTCAACAGCTTTCTAATTTAGTAGAAACCATCAAAGAAATTAGTTTTCAAACAGATATTTTAGCGGTGAACGCGGCTATTCAAGCGGCTCACGCGGGAGAATCTGGCATTGGATTTAACATTGTTGCCGCAGAAGTTCGCAAACTGTCTATTGATTCAAGCAAAGCCGCTAAATTGATAGAAAACGGTTTAGACAATGCCAAAAAAATTATGGAGCAAAGTTTAAAGTTTCAGTTTTTGGAAGAGTTAATCGACCAAATGACGGAAGCCGGTAAGATTATGAATGCGATTCAAGAATTACGAAACGACCATGCCGATATGCGTCATTACTACACGGTTTTATTTTCGGTAATCAAAAGAAATAATGTCACGTTAGCAAGAGAGATTTCAGAGGTGTTAGGCAATCTTCAATATCAAGATGTCATTCGTCAACGGATTGAAAGAACCTTAGACACGACCACAAATTACAACACGACATTGCAAGAATTCGCAACAAAACCGGATGGCGATATGGAACAGTTATTAACCGATATAGAAAAAACATTAAGCAATTCTTTAGAAGAAGAGAAAAGACATGACAGCGTGGGTTCTAATCAAAGTGGAACGGAATTGTTACAGGTCGAATTATTCTAGTAAAAGGGGGGCAGCGGCATGAAAATAAATAATCGATTATTCAGTATTTTTATTAGTGGTTTCATTCTCTCTTCTTTAATCTCTGCAATTTTACTTCGTGACATTATTAAAGATACCAGCCTACATAATGAAGTCTCCGAATTAAAATCTATTTCACAAAAAAAGGTAGATTTATTAGATACTCGCATTAAAAAATCCGAAGAAAAGCTAAAAGGTTTTGCTCGTATTCTCGAATTAGAATTAGCTAAACCCATCAAACAAGATGAAATCGTTTTATTTCACCAAATAATGGAACAAAACAATGGCGTGTGGCTAAATCGTAAATCGACATTTAACGGTGAAATTGAAACCGGTTTATTTGTTCCTGAATCATCAAATCCAACCCATTTACAAAAAATACAAAATTTACGCATTAAACTTGCGATGGATGTTTTTGGTTCAGGAAGTCTGACATCAGAAAATATCTGGTTTTTATCTTTCGATCGCAGTGAAATCATGTTTGATAAAAGTTGTCCGAATTATGTTTTTAATGAACCACCCGATGCCGATTACACGCAAACACCTTGGTTACAAATAGGTTTGCCCAATAAATCAGAAAAAAATAAAGAAGTGCTTGTTACCCCGCCATTGTTTGACCCCGCTAATGAAACTTGGATAGTGAGTGCGGTTTATCCGATTTATGTTAATCACACTTGGATTGGCAACATTGGAGAAGATACACATATAAAACGTGATATTGAAGAACTGCTTAATGTCGATGAAATCTCATCTAAACAAGCCCATTTTTTAATTGATGGCGAAGGGAATTTTATTGTTGCTGGAAAATTACGACCTGAAAATTTGTATGGCGACACAAAATTTAATATAGAAAATAATGAACCTGAGTTAGTAGCGTTATTAAAAACGCCATTAAAAAATCAAGTCACGTTATTGTCGAGTAATTTTTATTTTCACGAAAAAAATTATGTTGTTATTGGTACAGCATTACACTTTAATTGGCGATATTACCTGATGATTCCCACCGAGGAACTTACACATTCCGTCGATTATGTTTTCACAACCTTATTTACAGTGATTCTTCTTTTCGGCTTATTAAATGCCGCTTTTTGTTCTGAACTTATTGGCTATTTTATTTCAAAGCGCATTAAAGTTTTGTCTTTAGCTATGACAAAATATACTCGTTACCCCGATGTTATTGTTGCAAATGAAATCGATGGTAAATATAAAGATGAAATCAATGACATCGCCGAACATTTTGATTTCGTTACCAGTAAATTATCGTTTCGTGATAAACAATTAGAAGATTGCTTAGTAAGGGAATTGGAACAGCAAAAGCAAATCAATCAATTACAAAAATTAGAAAGTATTGACCGTTTAACATCTGGAATTGCTCATGACTTCAATAATATATTAGGTGTTATTTATGGCTCTTCAGATATGATAATGTTGTGCGCGGAAGATATAAATCAGAAAGAGATTGATCAAAATAATCTCAGAACTGAAATTGAATCGTATGTGACCAACATGAAAAAATCGGCACAAAGAGCTAAAGGTTTAATTGATAATATGCTCACTTATTGTAGACGACACAGTGAAATAAGCGTTTCCAATCCGGTTAAGGATTTGAATGAATCGATTCTTTTAAACATACACATTTTTAGTCAGGATAATAAAGCCATTATTTTTGAAACGAATTTTTTTGAAAAAGTGCTGTTTTTACCTAACCTAAATGAATCCGATTTAGATCAAATTCTATTCAATTTGTTGACGAATGCGCGAGATGCTTTGGTGCATTCTCGCGGCATCATAAAAGTTAAAACCGATATATTAGTCAATCCACCAATGTTTCATTGTGCTTGTTGTAGTGAAAGAATTAAAGGCAATTTCATTGAATTATCTTTTCAGGATAACGGCATGGGAATTGAACGTGATGTGTTAGTGCATATCTTTGACCCATTTTTCACAACAAAACCGGTAGAAAAAGGCACCGGACTGGGTTTATCTGTTGTGGCGGGAATTGTTCATAAAGCTAAAGGTCATATTGTAGTAAAATCCGACGTAGATAAAGGTGCGGAATTTAGATTCCTTTTTGCAATGGATAAAAATGGATAAATTAGTATGTTTTTCTTTTACATTTTTCATAGCAATTCATATAAAAATATAGTCGTGTTTCAGAGTTTGAAACACCGTTAACATTACATCTATTGCCAAAAATCGACTGCTCAATTAGACTCTTGACCACTTTCAACATAATCGTGAAAGGAGCATTGAGAGTTGTCAATGCTATACGAACGCAGAGCTTATGTAAGACTAATGCGGCAGCAGTTGGCGTTGAAGCGTTTAGATGAACATAGATACTTTTCCATGGAATTCACAACTATGAGTAAGATTTTAATTATTGATGAAAATGCCGCGAATTTATTGTTGTATCGCTATTTGTTGAAGGCAGTTGAAAAAGAATCCTTAAAATTGGTTTGCTTTGAAAATTCTTTGGACGCACTTGAATGGTGTTATGCAAATGAACCGGATTTAGTATTGGTCGATTACGCCATGTCATCAATGAATGGTTTGGAGTTTATCGAAAAATTCAAACATATTTTTAAGCACAATCCGATTCCGATTGTTATGGTCACGGCGGAAAACGACGTGAAACATCAGGCTCTCGAATTGGGTGTTTTTGATTTTTTAGATAAGCCGGTGAACAAATCCGAATTGATACTGAGGGTGCATAATCTGTTAGCACTGCATACAAGTCGAAAGGCAATTACGAATCGTGCTGAATGGTTAGCAACAGAAGTAAAAAAAGCCACTGAAGAAATTAAAGAACGTGAAAAAGAGATGATTATTCGCTTATCAAAAGCGGCTGAACATCGAGACCCAGAAACCGGCTATCATTTGGTACGGATGGCAAATTACTCGCGTTTAATTGCCAGAGAATTGGGCTTATCTGAAACCGAACAGGATTTAATTTTGGAAAGCGCACCGATGCACGACATTGGAAAAGTTGCGACACCGGATGCGATTTTATTAAAAGCCGGCAAATTGATTTCCGAAGAATTCATTATCATGAAAGACCACGCCATCATGAAAGACCACGCCCAAAAAGGTTATGACATTTTATCGGGTAGTAATTCATTGTTAATTTCAACAGCGGCTACAATGGCACTTACTCACCATGAAAAATTTGATGGCAGCGGTTATCCAAATGGCTTGAAAGGCGAAGAGATACCACTTTGTGGACGTATCATTGCTGTAGGAGACGTGTTTGATGCGTTAACTTCTTGTAGACCCTATAAAAAAGCATGGACAGTTGAAGAGGCGGCAAATTTTTTAAAAGAGAATAGCGGGAGTCATTTTGATCCGCGTTGTGTTCAGGCTTTATTGCGTGCTTGGGATGATGTTTTAGATATTTATACACGCTATAAAGATAATTTGTGAACGAATTTTTGCTATTTACTCACCATGTATAAACAAAAAATACTCATTTTCGAGGAAGACTCTAATTTAGATTTTTGGAAAAAGTTATTCCAAACTATGGCGTTTGTTACACCCACATTTTTTTATTCTGACAGCGAACTAGCGTTAAAATCAACTGAAGAAAATAAGATAGATATTATTATTCTGGGGGTTTTTTTATCGTTGTCGAACAGCTTTTCTTTTCTTGAAAAATTACAGCTTCTTGATAACGATAAACATATTGATGTCATTATGGTGGCGGGGGTAAACAATCCAAATTTGAAAAAACAAGCGATTGAACTTGGCGTTAGAGATTTTATTTCGGTACCACTTCAAAAAATGGAATTAGTAGTGCGTATGTTTTTCTTTTACATTTTTCATAGCAATTCATATAAAAATATAGTCGTGTTTCAGAGTTTGAAACACCGTTAACATTACATCTATTGCCAAAAATCGACTGCTCAATTAAACT
>CAIQZX010000189.1 GCA_903876445.1 uncultured Pseudomonadota bacterium
CATGGCACTAACACTAGCTACTGGTCACATTTTGAGTGGATTTTAACACAGGATAGATTTTGCAGACTATGAAAAATTTGAAATTGAGCCGCTTACATCCTCGCCCTGAACGGCGAGGTTTTTCGCTACTAGAGGATAAAACGCGGTTGTTCATTATCCGAATGCACTGTTTTAGTGACGGATAATTCAAACCAAGTTTCACCTTGCGGAAGGTCTAATTTAAATTGCTTTTCACTTGAATGATTTTTTTCTAATGATTCATGCAACGCTTCCATAATAATGACAACAGCATCACTTGGTAAAACATCTGAGACCTTTTTGCCCATTAACTCATCGATAGGCAAAAATAATAATTCAGGATTTTGGGTGCGAATATCATAATAATGACCATCTAGTCCGACTTCAAACATCAAATCTGGGATAGCATTTAACGTGGATTGAAGTTTATTTTTAGTCGTCAGTATTTCAAATTCTTTTTGTGATTTAGCGGATAACAGTTCTTGGCGTTCATGAAGCAATTGCCCCTGCCGAAGCATCGCTAATAGAATGACAATTAAAGCACCACCTGTCGTTAAATTATATTGAATAACGAATTTGTTATTATGAATGGCGAAAATAACAGCCGTAGAAGCTAAAATTACATTTAGCATAGGTAAAAAACTTAAAAAATCGTCACATAATTTATTTAACTTTACGGAACGTGACTTTTCTAACTGCCAAACACTACTCGCTAAACCAGCAATTAGAATTGCAATTGAAAAAGCCGCATTAAAAATATCACCATCCGTTGTTGAGCCGGTAAGTGCTGACAAATTCCATCGCATCCAACTCCATACGGTCACTATAGTCGCTAACAAGAACCATAATAAACTTTGAGAAAATAATCGTAAGCTCGGAATAATGATAATACAAACGCAAACAACGATGGATAAACTAACGGGATAACTGATAAGGACAATTAAAGACAATAAATCAATTTCTTTTCTTTCTGGCAAATACAATACAAGCACTAAAGTTAACATTGCCACTGAAAGTGATAAAACATCTAAAAATATAATTTTGTAAATAGCTTTTGATAGTTTATGAGTGCGGATTTCTACAATCAACGCTATTACTAAACAAGGAGCTAACCATAAATAAAAGCAATCAGACGGAGACGGAAATTGACTGTATTCTGCAAAAGTTTGAATATCCCAAATCAATTGTCCTATGGCATAGCTACTAAAACCCAATAAAAACCACATTTTGGCTAAACGCTGTTGCGAGTTAAGGGCTTGTTTATAACCTAACCAAGCGCAAACGGCGGCGGCTAATGTTCCTGATGTCCAATGTAAATTATCAAAAAACTTTATCCAAATGGGTTTGTCTGCTAATAATCCGCCAAAAACACCAATCAAAATGCCAAATAATCCAATCAGAAACACTTTCCAATGCTGATTTGAAATGGATTGTGTAATGCGTTTTATCATTTGGGGTTTTCTCCTATTTTTTAGAATCGAAAGCGTTGGTAAAACAGATTTTGCGCCTCAATTATGTAAGATTTCAGCTTAATAAGAAATATCTTGGGATTTAAAAACAACTTGTTCTTTGATTTTTACATTTTGTGAATCAACTTCCATAGCTCAAGTTCTTTTGAAGATAAGCGGTCATTGATAAGTGCGGCAATTTCGAATTTTTCTTTATTTGTCATAATGGCTAATTGTTTAGCTTGGGACATTAACGTTTTAAAGTGTTCAACAGCGTGTTCAGGTGTCGCGGCGATTTTATGCAGGGGTAAAGTGGCGGTGTTATTTTTTAATTCTCGATCGTATTTGGCTTTTTCAATCAATCGTTGAACTTGCTCCTCATTTAAATGTAATCTTTTTGCTTCTTTATTCACAATATCCGCTTCTTCAGGTGAAATAACACCGTCTGCAAGCATATCGTAAAGTTCATTTTTAAGTGTTTCGCGGTCAATACGCAACTGATCTGTAAAGGCAGAAGACAATAATGCAGCAGGAATAGCAAAAATTCCAATTCCCAAAAGCGCGAGAATTATAGTCATAATGCGCCCTAATGGCGTGATAGGTGATATATCACCGTACCCAACAGAGCCTAATGTAATAACTGCCCAATAAATCGATTGCGGAATGTTTTCAAATTTATCTGGTTGTGCATCATGTTCAAATAAATAACCCAAACTCGCCGTAAGTATTACCAGTAATAACATGATAAAAGCAGATGTTGCCAACACAGGCCATTCTCGCCCGACGACTGTTGTCAAAGTAGATATTGCATTTGTGTAGCGTGTTAATTTGAGTAAGCGTAATAATCTGAATACACGAATGAATCGCAAATCAAATAAATGATGAAGAAACATTTCAAGAAAAAATGGCAAAATTGCCAGAAAATCAATGATTGATGACCCAGTTTTTGCTTGTTTAAATCGTCCTAAAATGGGTTTTTCAAAATTGGGATCTTCTACACAAGAATAAATACGCATACAGTATTCGGTCGTAAAAACAGCAACCGCTACAGTATTTAAAATAATAAATTGAAGATTAAAAATATAGTAAATCGATTGCACAGATTCCAATATAACCGCAATAACAGACATGATTACAAAAGAAACAATAAAATAATCAAATAAATTTTGCAGACTGCCACCGTAAATACTTGGAAATACCAAGGCGTGTACTTTTTGGCGAAATGTACGATTTTGATTTAGCAATGAAAACTCTTTGCACGCTGGAATTAAAATTCGGAATAATTTGAGAATTCGTAGTAATCGTAAAAAACGTAGTATTCGCAAATCGATGGAAATAAATGCTTGAAGATAAAATGGCGCGATGGCGAGTAAATCTATAATTGCAAATGGACTGACAACATATTTTAAACGGAGCGATTTATTCTTTTTGAATTGTTGATTTTCTGCTGCGAGATATAAACGTACAAAGTATTCCAATGTGAATATAAAAACTGAAAATATATCGAACAGATGAAACCAATGTTTATGCGCGTCATAAATAACGGGAACGTGTTCAAACAATAATACAAATAAATTTAAAATGATGAGTGAGCTAATCCAATAATCGACCTCTTTTTGGTAATTATTATTAACATCCGGATCTAATAACCAACGGTAAAGCCATTTTCGCAAGGGTAAATGATTTGGAATATCTGCTCGATTCGTAGGCTTTTCTTTTCCATTTGTCATATTAAAAATAGTTCACAATCTAACAAAAAAAAACACTTTCAAGATAATCGTAAACAATAATTTTCATGGTTATAGTGATTAGCTCAAACTCATTTTTAAAGCTGCTGCCGTTGGTAAAGGCGTTAACGTAATCGCTAAAAATAAAATCGCACTCATCATTGATAAATGTCCTGAAACCGGAAAACCACTCACTGCGGCATCAATCGCGCTGCTAGCAAAAATCAAAATCGGTACATAAAGTGGCAACACTAAAATAGCGAGTAATGCTCCACCCTTCCGTAAACCTAATGTTAACGCAACAGCAATACCTCCGATTAAACTCAACACCGGCATTCCCAGCAATAACGTCAACAATAAAATCCCAATTACATCACTGTCCATGTGTAGCATCAAGCCCATTAGTGGTGCAATACATAACAATGGAATACTTGATAGCAACCAATGTGCCGTGACTTTTGCTAACACCAAAACCGATAACGAATGCGGTGTCATAACCATCAATTCCAAACTTCCGTCGTCATAATCTGCGCGAAACAAGTTTTCAATCGACATCAGCGACGCCAATAAGGCGGCAACCCAAATAATGGCGGGTGCAATCCGTTTTAATAACGTGATTTCCGCGCCTATCGCTAATGGAAATAAGGTAATCACCATTACAAAAAAAGCTAATGGATTTATCAATTCCGCGCGATGACGATAAGCGAGAAGTAAATCACGTTTTATCACCGCGCCAAAGGCTTGAAATAAAGAAGATTGTTTCATAAATGAATTTTTTGCATCAATGTATCCGGTAAACTTGTGTCGTGATGCGAAGTCATAATAACTAAACCACCTTGCATCACATGGGTCGTGATAAATTGTTCAAATAATTTAATGCTAGCGCGATCCAATGAAGTAAAAGGCTCATCCAGAATCCAAAGCGGTTTGTGTGTACAAAGTAACCGCGCTAACGCTAAACGTCGTCGTTGACCCGCTGACATAAAACGCACTAAGGTTTCTTCATAACCGTTTAAACCAACCTGTTCTAACGCTTCATCAATTGTTAACGTTGTTGACGCTAAGGCTTGCGCGTAATTTAAGTTTTCTTGTGCGGTTAGCGTCTCTTTTAAACCGTTGTTATGTCCAATATAAGCGGTGTCTTGATAAAAACTTTGGGAATTATCAATGGCTTCATTATCCCAAAACAACTCACCGGAATCGGGTTTACGAAATCCGGTCAAGATTCGTAATAAAGATGTTTTGCCTGCTCCATTTGCACCTTCGATAAGCAAGACTTGCCCGCTAATTAACGTGAAATTCAAACCACCAAATAATACCCGCTCATCTCGAATACAACTTAATTGCTGCGCTTCTAATTTTTTTGCGAGCATTTAAAAAACGCTTTTAATCACGTCACAAATTTCGTGAATTTCCGCGTCCGTTAAAAATGGACAAATTGGTAACGAGAAACAGCGTTTCATCACAGATTCCGTCACAGGCAAAACTACGCCTTCGCATTCTTGCTCAAAGGCTTTTTGTTGATGCAACGGCACAGGGTAATAGACTGCACAACCAATTTGTTTGGCTTGCAACGCCGCCATTACGTCATCACGTCTATCGCAAAGCAACGTGTATTGATGATAAACGTGTTCGCCACAACCATCTTCAAATGGTGTTTCAAGCGGTAAACCCGCTAATAATTCCGAGTATAAATGTGCCACACGACGACGACCTTGATTGTATTTATCAATGTGTTTCAATTTTGCACGCAAAACAACAGCCTGCATTTCATCCAAACGGCTGTTATAACCAATTACATCGTGGTAATAACGCACGTCTGAACCGTGGTTGCGAAGTTGGCGAATTTTTGCCGCCGTTTCGTCATTATTTGTCGTCGCTAAACCGCCATCACCAAACGCGCCTAAATTTTTGCTCGGGAAAAAACTAAAGCCCGCCGCATGACCGATTGCACCTGTTTGTTTACCATTGATTTTCGCGCCAAACGATTGGCAACAATCTTCAATTAACTTCAAATTATGTTTTTCACAAATCGCTAAAATTGCCGTCATATCGGCAGGTTGTCCAAACAAATTCACGGGCATAATGGCTTTGGTTTTTGGCGTAATCGCCGCTTCAATGGCTTTTGGACAAATGTTAAATGTGCGCGGGTCAATATCCACAAACACAGGAATCGCGCCGACATATTTAATCGCTTCGGCGGTGGCAATAAAGGTAAATGGCGTGGTAATGACTTCATCACCAGCAGTAATACCTTCAGCGATTAACGCTAAATGCAACGCATCCGTGCCAGAAGCCACGCCAATCGCGTGTTTCACACCAAGATATTCGGCGGCTTCACGTTCGAATGCTTGTACATTTGCGCCTAAAATGAAGCTGCAATTTTCGATAACATCCGCTAAACCGCGTTCAATTTCGTCTTTGATTTCGGTGTATTGCGCTTTGAGATTGACCATTGGGATCATGTTTTTGTTTCTCTTTAATTTAATAATGTTGTAATTTGAATCGCTGTTGCTAACGCTAAACGCGCCGCTTCGCCTGTGACTAAAGGTTGTTTGCCTGTTTGAATGCAATCTATAAATTGTTCAATTTCAGCAAGCAGCGCATCACTGGTTTCAAACGTTGCTTCTTCACTCAAAATTTCAGGCACGCCTGGGAACATTTCTTTTTCGCCTGTGCGGTATTTTTGCAAAATTCGATTTTGAAAATCGACCGAAGCGTAAGAACTTGGACGAAATAAACGCATTTTGCGTTCAAGTTTCATACTTATTCGACTTGCTGTCACGTTAGCAACGCAACCATTCGCAAACGTTAAACGTGCATTTGCAATGTCAGTGCCTTTCGTCAAAACCGCCGTGCCACTTGCGTCGATTTTTACAACTTCTGAATTCACCAACGCCAAAATAATATCAATGTCGTGAATCATTAAATCCAAAACAACGCTGACATCATTCGCTCGCGGATTAAATGGCGATAAACGGTGCGATTCAATAAACAACGGTTTTTCATCTTTATCGAGTGCAAGAACGGCAGGGTTAAAACGTTCTAAATGTCCAACTTGCAAAATAAGATTTTTTTCTTTCGCAATCGCAATCAATTCGTTGGCTTGTTCAACGGTTGTGGTAATCGGTTTTTCAATTAAAACGTGTGCGCCTGCATTCAAAAAATCTTTCGCGACTTGATAATGCAAGGTCGTTGGAACGACAATGCTTACCGCATCGACTTTACCCAAAAGTGACGTGTAATCAGTTAAGGCTTGCGTGCCGTGTTCAGTGGCAATTTTTTCAGCCGTTTCAGCATTCGTATCAACCACTGCAACTAATTCACATTGTGGTAAATTGGCGTATTTTTGCGCGTGAAATTTACCCAAATATCCTGTGCCAATCACGGCACATTTTAATTTTTGCATTTAAAAATCCTTAATCTGATTTAGCAATATATTTTTAATAAACGTGAAAATTCAGTGCGTGAAATTTCTTCAGCACCCAAACTAACTAAATGTTCGCTATGAACTTGGCAATCAATGAGTTGAAAATTCAATTTTTTCAAATGTTGAATACAATGCACAAAAGCGATTTTTGACGCATCAGAAACAGTATGAAACATCGACTCACCAAAAAAAATTTTTCCTAACGCGACACCATATAAACCGCCAACTAATTCGCCATCGCGCCACGCTTCAAAAGAATGCGCTACGCCTTCTTGATGTAATTGTGAATAAGCATTTTTGATTCCGTCGCTAATCCATGTTCCTTCTGCATCCACACGCAATTCAGCGCATTTGGCGATTACAAAATCGAAGGCTTGATTAACCGTTACAGCAAACTTTTCTTGTCGCAGCGTTTTAGCAAGACTTTTTGAAATTTGTAATTTTTCAGGAAACAAAACCAAACGTGGGTCGGGCGACCACCATAAAATCGGATCACCCTCACCGAACCATGGAAATACACCATGTTGATAAGCGTTAATTAGTCTTTCACTTGATAAACAGCCACCCACAGCAATCAATCCATTTGGTTCATACAACGCACTACTCAACGGTGGGAACGGTTGCGTTGGTGTATTTTCGTTGAGAACAGCAAGCTGCATTTTTAGCTGTGATTATCTAAAAATTTTTCTGCATCTAAAGCTGCCATACAACCCGCACCGGCTGACGTAATCGCTTGTTTATAAACAGAATCCATAACGTCACCTGCCGCAAAAACGCCTTCAACGCTGGTTGCTGTTGCATTACCCTCGATGCCACTTTTGACTTTGATGTAACCGTGATTCATTTCAAGTTGACCTTCAAAAATTGCGGTATTTGGCGTGTGACCAATCGCAATAAATACGCCGTGTACATCGATTTCTTTTTTTGAGCCGTCTTTATTTTTAATTCGGATGCCCGTCACGCCCATGTCGTCGCCCAAAACTTCGTCGAGTTCACTAAACCATTCGATTTCAACATTTCCATTTTTGGCTTTTTCAAGTAATTTATCCGCAAGAATTTTTTCAGAACGGAATTTATCACGACGATGAATGACGGTAACTTTTGAAGCGATGTTAGACAAATAAAGGGCTTCTTCAACGGCTGTATTTCCACCGCCAATAACCGCAACGGGTTTGTTACGGTAGAAAAATCCGTCGCACGTTGCACACGCTGAAACGCCACGCCCTTTGAAGGCTTCTTCAGATTCCAAACCTAAATACTGGGCGGATGCACCGGTTGCAATAATTAACGCATCGCAAGTGTAATCGCTATTATCACCACTCAATTTAAAGGGGCGTTGCGATAAATCGGTGCTGTTAATATGGTCAAAAATAATTTCTGTGTTGAAACGTTCGGCGTGTTTTTGCATTCGGGTCATCAATTCTGGACCTTGAACACCTTCAACGTCACCAGGCCAATTATCGACTTCGGTAGTCGTAATCAATTGTCCACCCTGCTGCATTCCTGTAATGATGACAGGATTTAAATTCGCGCGAGCGGCATAAATTGCAGCAGTATATCCTGCTGGGCCAGAACCTAAAATCAACAAAGGAAAATGTTTAATAGCCGTCATTAAAGTGTCTCGAAAAGGAAAATTAAAAGAAGAAAAGTTTTTAACATAAATTTTTTAACGCCGTGAAATTGTTTTTAGTGAAATAACTGCCTCGCCCCCTACCCTTCTTGTTAGAATTTGGTTTATTTCGGGATTATTCGTCATGAATACACTCTCAAATATACTCGTCAGCTAAATTTAGTTGCATGAATGAAATAATAGCCGATAAATCGGTAAAGTTACCATAAGCTAATGACAATTTCACAAAAGCTGCTTCGATTGTCATGTTCCAAAGCATTATCGCGCCATCGTTTACTAATTCAATTGTAGACTGATAAACAGCTTCTTTTTTCAATGCCGGTGCGAGATAAATAGTCACATTCTGTTTCTGACAACGACTTATAAAATGAATCAATGAGTGATTATTTCCCCAATTTGTTGTCGAACAAGCCGTGCCTGAATGATACAAATCATGTAAAACAGCATCAACATTATCTAAATTAAAATTATCATAATTTAGCGATGGATAAGGCTTTATCACTAATATCCGCTCTGAAAAATTCGATTTTAATGGCGCATTGAAAATTGTTTTAGGATTCAAATTCACATCCGTGATGCTGAAAAAATCATTACTTAATTGTGGTGAACTGATTAAACGTGCCGCTTTATGCAGTCGCACAAATTTTTCAGATGGATTGCGATAAGAAACAAACACGCCAGTTAATTTTTCAGTCAAAATCTTTTCAACGGCAAAACTAAAATTATCCACGCCATTTGTACTTGAATTATTTAATGGTAAATGGCTTGAAACCAGAAAAATTGGAACGCTCAACGAATGAAAATAAAAGCTCAACGCCGCCGCTGAATAAGCCAATGTGTCTGTGCCGTGTGTGACAATAACGCCGTCATAATTTTCGGGTTTTGCAGTTTTAATTGCTAAAATTAGCGTTGTCCATATTTTTGGTGAAAGATTTTCGCTCAAAATTTCATACGGTTTTAAAACCGTAAAATTGACATTTAATTGCGGATAACGCTGTTTAAACTGAAATAATAATAAAGACGATGTTTTTTCATCCGTATCAATCGCGCAATTGTGAGTGGTTGAACCAATTGTGCCACCCGTAAATATCACTAAAATGTTTTTCATTTGTTTTTTGCATTAAAATTAAGTTTCTTTAAAGCATAACAAGCGCAATTCTAAAATGAAAATTTCACTTATCGTCGCCATGTCGGCAAATCGAGTTATTGGGCGTGAAAACAAAATGCCTTGGCATTTATCTGCCGATTTAAAACGCTTTCGAGCCATCACACTAAATTCCCCCATTTTAATGGGACGCAAAACGTTTGAATCTATCGGAAAACCACTCGATGGTCGCACAAATATGATTTTAAGCAAAAATCCGAATTATCAACCCGAAGGGTGTTTCGTGTTTCATTCGCTCGAAAATGCTTTAATTTCAGCGAAAAATTATGGTGACGAATTATTTGTTATTGGTGGTGCAACACTTTATGAAATGGCATTGCCACTAGCCAACCGGCTTTATTTAACAGATATTCAAACCGAATTTGAGGGTGATACATTTTTTCCAGAATTGAATTTAAAGGATTGGAAAGAAGTCGCTTGTGAAGAAGTAAAAAACGATAAAAAAGTCGATTTTTCATATCGTTTTTTAGTATTAGAACAATCAAAAAGTTAATGACAACAATTCAAATTTTTTTAGACACTGCTACAAATCGTCTGGCGACTATTTCGGAATCGCCACGTTTAGATACCGAGGTTTTATTAGCTTTTGTTTTGGGAAAAAACCGCAGTTATTTACGCGCGTGGAACGATAAAAAGCTAGATTCATCAATCATTACAGAAATTGAATCCCTTATTTCAAAACGCCTGAAAGGAATTCCTGTAGCTTATTTAACTGGCACCCGTGAATTTTGGTCGCGTAATTTTTTTGTTTCTCCAGATGTATTGATTCCTCGTCCTGATACTGAAACTTTAATCGAATATTGTTTAAATCAAATTCCCAAAAATGCCTCTTTCAACATTTTAGATTTGGGAACGGGTTCAGGAATTATTGCGATTACACTTGCAACTGAACGTCCAAATGCAAAAGTTATTGCGATTGATGCGAGTCTGCCCGCGTTGGAAATAGCCAAGAAAAATGCGTCTTTTCATGATTGTTCAAATGTTGAATTTATTTTAAGTGATTGGTTTTCAGCCGTACCAGATATTAAATTTGATTTAATTGTCAGTAATCCACCTTATATTGCAGCGGATGATGAGCATTTAAAAAAAGGAGATGTCCGTTTTGAACCCCAAACCGCTTTAATTGCCGCTGAAAATGGTTTACTCGATATTCGTATCATTACAGAACACGCAAAAAAATTTTTGAAATTAGGCGGGGAATTAGTGTTTGAACACGGCTACAATCAAGCAGAAGCCGTGCAAAATATCATGCGAAATTATGGAAATGTTAAAACCTACAAGGATTTAGCCGGGCAATCACGCATCACAAGCGGTTTTTTATTCGATTTTTAATTTTTCACTTTCTGTTATTTGTAATGCGGCTTGATAAATCGGTTTCTTTTTACCGCCCGTAATTTCAACCGTTAATTCTACCGCTTTTTTAACACTACATTCAGCCAGCAATAATTTTAAAATGCGCTCTTGTTCAACGGTGATTACATTTTCCGAAACATCCATTTTTGGCGAGCCTTCAACAATAATCACGAATTCCCCTTTACGCATATTCGCCTCTTTTTCAACTAAGGCGAGCATATCGATAAGTGGCAATTTAATAATTGTTTCATGTAATTTCGTTAGTTCTCGTGCAATCACAATTGAACGCTCTGGTGGTAAGACAATCGCCATGTCACGCAAACAATCTAAAACACGATGACACGATTCATAAAAAACCCATGTCGTTAAAATGTTAGCGCGTTCAGAAAAAAATGTTTGCCGCGCTGACGAAGTACGCGGAACAAAACCTTCAAAAGTGAAAGGCGTAATCGCTACGCCTGCCGCCGATAAACCCGCAATCAACGCACAAGCACCAACAATCGGAACGACAATTAAATTTGCATCATGAACCGCTTTCACAACCGGCATTCCAGGATCGCTAATTAAAGGGGTTCCAGCATCTGACACTAATGCAATCGATAATCCCGAACGTAATTTTTCGACAATTTCTAATGCCGCCTTATCTTCGTTATGTTGATGCAATGCAATGACTTTATTACTAATACCATAATGCTGAAGAAGCATTTTGACGTGGCGTGTATCTTCGGCGGCAATCAAATCTACATTTTTTAACGTTTCAATCGCTCGAAACGTAATGTCAGCCAAATTACCGATGGGAGTAGCAACAACGTACAACTTTCCTGTTTCTTGATTCATTTTTTATTTCTTAACGTTAGTATATGTTGATGTTGCAAATCTTCTTTTTGATCATGACTTGAAACTCGCGCATAACTTATGGTCGGCGCATCTTCCTCGCCTAAATTCAGTAGTTCCGCCAACGTGTCCCACCTTTGGTTTTGCGCTTTGGCAATAATTCGCCTGAAACTTCCCACTTTCTGAATGTGTCGGGATTTGTTGCAAGTAACTTTGCAGCTTCGCCTATGTTGACTAATTTCTTCCACATAAGCATATATTATCATAGATTAAAGCAAACTTTTACTTACCCTAGATTCTTTATAAAAATCTTCCAGTTCTTTAGCTTTGTGACAGATTGTACAGGTTTTCATTTTTAGTCTCAGTGGTATGTTTCAAAAAATTCAGTCTATTGAACAAAACAATAAAAAGTCAAAAAAGAGAGCTATTAAATCTAAAACCAACATTCTTGCACGAATTAGAAAGTAGTCAAAATGGCAATTATTGAAAAAATATCGCCAAACAGAAAAAATCACAAAAATAAAAAATTATCCCGATTAGTCGCAGTAAAAAATAGATTACATTTATGACAAGAGCTTGCGTTAATTAAGAACGAATTTTTATTTATTTTAAAAAAAAACTTTTAACACGATAACTCGAGCTGGTTATGTGTGTTTTTTTAGAATTAGCGGTTAGATGCGGCATGTTTCTTTTTTGGCAAATAATTTTTTAGAATGCGGTTAGTCAATTCATAAATTCATATTAGGCGCGATGAATTCGCCCCTAATTTAAAACTTTGTTAAGCATTTTCTAACAAAAATTTAATTTTCGGAGGTGGTAATGTCACTGGTAATCAACACAAATTTGGGGGCAATTAATGGGCAGAAGAATTTAAATAGTTCAAGTTCTTCACTTGCTACATCAATGCAACGCTTGTCATCCGGCACACGGATTAACAGTGCAAAAGACGATGCGTCTGGTTTGGCGATTACAGATCGCATGACTTCACAAATCCGAGGAATGAGCGTGGCTGTAAGAAACGCTCAAGACGGTATCTCACTCACACAAGTAGTGGAAGGTTCGTTAGTTTCGTTGACGGACACGTTACAGCGAATGCGCGATTTGGCTGTGCAATCAGCAAATAATGCAAGCGTTTCAGCTTCTGACCGCGACAAAATGCAAACTGAATTTAAAGCGTTAAATAGTGAATTATTGCGCGTTATTGAAAACAGTGATTTCAATGGTAAAAAAATTCTAAACGGCGGTTTGGCATCGGGATTAAGTATTCAAGTTGGTGCGAATACCAATACAAATGACCGTGTTATGTTAAAAGTACCAAATATGTCGAATTCGCTATCATCTGTTATTGGTGCTTCGCTAAGTCCCAAAATGGTATTTTCTAATTCCACATTTTTAACCGCTAACATCGTTACGGATTCACAGTTAAAAAATGCGACAGAGGCGGCTACATTAGCAAATGCGGCTGTGGAAGCGGCTAAATTAGCTGCAAACTCACCTATGGATTTAGCGTTAGCAAAAGCGTCTTCTGATGCCAATAAGAAAGCGGCTGAAAGAGTTTTCGCTTCATCAGAAATTATTGTTAGCACAACAAGCGCACTTTTTGGCTCTAAACTTGTTTCTAACGCTTTTTCGGAATCTGTCACGAAAGAACATAGTGCTAATTCTGCTGTTCGCGATAGTGTTAGTCGTAATGATGCTGCAGTTCAAAGCTCATCAACAACAAATGCAACGCAATCAAACTTATTATTGTCAACCGCAAAACAACTTGCAGATGCAGCAAAGACAGGCGTGGAATTTACCGGTCAAAATTTGTACGCAAGCACAATATATGCAACGACAGGCGATACATTGGAAATACCTGATTCAAGAGTTACCAATACGCAAAGTTTGTTAAATAACGGTCAGTTTCTTGCGGGTAATGATTCATATAAATCTGATAGGTTGGCACAAAAAAAGCTAGCAGCTTCAGAGATTGCGAAAGCAATTGCGGAGGCATCTTATGTAAATGACCCGACAGAAACCAACGTTGCAAATGAAGTAGGTAAACAATCGTTTATCAAAAACAACGCATTAGTATTGCAAACTTCGGCGGCGACGGATGCCGCATCGGCAGATTACGCCCTATCTGCAATAGATGAAATTGATAGAGCGATTTCGACAGTCGATAATGAGCGAACAAATGTAGGTACGATGCAAAATCGTTTGAATACCACAATTTCAAATTTACAAGTTGGTATTGAAAATCAATCTATCGCACGCTCGCGTATTTTAGACACAGATTTTGCAGTGGAAACAGCAAATGTGAGTCGCGCTCAAATTCTGCAACAAGCAGGAACAGCGATGCTCGCACAAGCGAATCAATCGGGTCTAAGTGTAATTACTTTATTGCGCTAATCATTTATGTATAAAGCTCTTAAACCTCTTATTTGTGGGACTAATAAGGTTTTAATTTGTTTCGTCCCACAAAAAAAACGCAAAGAAAAAATTAAAGTAACGAAAAAGCAAGCCGATAACTTGCACGAGTTTCGAATTTACAAACTTTTTTGCGATGTAAACAACTTTTTAGTAGTTAAATTTAATTAACTCTTTCGGCATTTCGCCCAAAGAGACTTTTGGAGAAAATATCATGGCACTCGTAATCAACACCAACCTTGGTTCAATCAACGGTCAACGTAACTTAAACAAATCAGGTACAGATCTTGCAACTTCAATGCAACGTTTGTCTTCTGGTGTTCGTGTTAACAATGCAAAAGACGACGCAGCTGGCTTGGCAATCGCAGACAGAATGAGTTCACAAGTTCGCGGTATGACTGTTGCAGTAAGAAATGCTAACGATGGTATGTCATTAACACAAACTGCTGAAGGCGCATTAGGTTCATTGACTGATACATTACAACGTATGCGTGATTTAGCTGTTCAATCATCAAGCAACGCTGGTGTTTCTGCAACTGATCGTTCAAAAATGGACACAGAATTCAAAGCACTTAACGACGAATTATTCCGTATCATTCAAAACAGCGAATTCAACGGCAAAAAAATCTTAAACGGTGACTTAGCAGGTGGCTTGAACGTTCAAGTTGGTGCAACTACCGACACAAACAGCCGTATCAGCGTGACTGTTTCAAACATGTCAAGCGTTTTGAAAGACGTAACTAGCGGCACTTTAAGCCCTGGCAGCAAAGCAATTGATTCAACATTAGCAGCTAAAACAACAGAATTAGCAGCAAGTTCTACTGCAAAAGCAGATCCACAATTAGCCGCAGCAAACGCAGCAGCAAAAGCAGCAAACGCAGCAGTAGTTGCAGCGAAAGCCGCTATGGCACAACCAACTGATTTAGCATTAGCTAAAGAAGCATCAAGATTGAACAGAGTTGCTGCTGACGCAATCAAAGTTTCATCAGACAACATTAAAGGAACAACTGATGCAAACGCTGCCAACTCTTTAGTTTCGGACGCATTCAGAATCGAAGTAACAAATGCAAACGTTTCTAACAACAGCGTTGCTGCATCAGTAGCTACCGCAGACGCAGCAGTTCAAGCAAAAGGAGCTGGTGCTACAACAAGTTCAGCAGATGCAGCATCAATGTTGACAACAGCAACACAATTGGCAACAGCAGCGGCAGTAGACGTTGATTCAGCAGGTCAAAATGCGTATGCAACAACAATGTTCGCTTTAACCGGTGACACATTGGCAGCAGATTCTGCTCCTGCAACTACAGCTGGAAATGCAAACGAACTTAACAATGCTGTTTTAAGAGCAAAATTAAATAACGATAATTTCGGTGCTGATAGAAATGCACAAAAAGCACTTGCTGGTTTAGTTATCGCAAAAGAAATTGCTAAAGCTTCTTTCGTTAATGATCCATTAGCGACTGCAACTGCAAACGAAACAAATGCAGATTCTTTTGTTAAAAATAACAAATTAGTTATGCAAATCTCAACAGCAGCAGACGCTGTTGCAACAGATTACGCATTAAACGCTATCAACTCTATCGATACAGCTATCGCTGCGATCGACACAGAACGTTCAAACTTGGGTTCTACTCAAAACCGTTTCACAACGACAATTTCAAACTTGCAAAACGGCATCGAAAACCAATCAGCCGCTAAATCACGCATTATGGATGCAGATTTCGCCGCTGAAACCGCTAACTTGAGCAAAGGTCAAATCTTGCAACAAGCTGGAACTGCAATGCTTGCACAAGCAAATCAATCAGGTCAAGGTGTAATGACTTTATTGAGATAAGGTTCTATACTTAGGGACACGAACTGACAGAAGTTTGTCTTGGTCGTGTCAATGAGGTTGAAAGTTCCTAATCAAGATTTAGCGTGAGTGCCTCAGATCGAAGCCTCACGCTAGATGGTATAAATATAGAGGGTGTCATGAGCGAAATATCAAATATAACGCCTGTTGCAATTCAAGTCCCAAGAAGTCCAGTGTTGGCAGTAACGGGTGAATCACATCAAGCGGATGCCTTCGTTACTACATCTGCTCCAAGTTTTTCCTCCATACGGCACTCAGGTGCTTTAAAAACGGGAGGTGAGCAGCAGTTGAGTGCAGAAAATGTAAAAGCGGCTGCTGTTAAAGGCAATACATTACTTCAAGCTGCTAATAAAAACCTGCAGTTTCAAGTGGACGAAGCAACGAAGCAAGTAGTTGTAAAAATTGTTGATAGTAAAACCGGTGAAGTTGTTCGCCAAATTCCTACCGTTGAAATGCTTGATTTTATTCGAGCAATGAAAGAGCTAGAAGGAAATACAGGCAGACTTTACCAAGCGAAAGCATAATTTAATTTTTGAGAGCGGAGGCGAGAAATGGCTATAACAACTTCATTAGGCGTAGGTAGTGGTATTGACATAGCAGGAACTGTCAGTCAGCTAACTGCTGCCGAAGGTAAACCTCAACTAGATGCAATTGCAACTAAATCAAGCATCTCGCAAGCCAAACTCAGCGGACTGGGCACCTTAAAAGGTGCCTTGTCAACTTTTCAAAATGCAGTGAAAATGTTAAGTCAGAGTTCGGCATTTGAAACACAACAAATTACATCAAGCGATGAAAAGATTTTAAAAGTGTCTGTTGCACCCGGTTCGATAGCATCGTCTCACACGGTAAAAGTCAATGCGTTAGCAACACCTCAGAAATCTATTTCAACAACAGAATTTAAAAGTACCGACACAGTTGCAGAGGGAACCCTTACTTTTACTGATAAGGATGGGGCATCTAAATTTTCAGTCGTTACAACAAAAGGAGTCAATGACTCACTCGCAGGTTTGCGAGATGCAATCAATAATGCAAAAGGAAATACATCCGTCTTAGCAAGTGTCGTGAATGTCGATGCAAAAAATGGCGGAGGAACCATTTCTAAATTAGTTTTATCCGCAAAAGTAGCAGGCTCAGAAAGTAGTTTTTCAGTTGATGCTTCTTTGGGTGACAAGCGGTTTAATTTAAGTGCAACTTCACCTGGAAATTTTAGTACAACTGTTGCGACAGATGCAAACGTCACAGTTGATGAACAGCCTGTAGCGGCAATTCCACAGCATTCAGTTTCAGCTGTTGAATTCGGTGCGAACGATGTTGTTGCTCCTGGTGTGATTAGCTTCCAAGATTCAACCGGTAAAGAAAAATTTTCAGTCGATATTACGAAAGGTGTAAACGATAAAATTTTTACAGTAAAATCAGCAATTAACAATGCTGTCGGAAATACAAGCATTGTAGCTGACATTATAAATGTTGAATCCAAAACAAATCCTGGTACTACAATTTCAAAACTTGTTTTTACATCAAAACAACCTGGTACAGAAAATTCCTTCAAAATCGATGCGTCAAAAGGTGATGCACGTCTTAGTCTTGATGGATTAATGGGTGATGCCCAAAAATCCGTTTCTGCTACTGAATTTAATGGCTCGTCAGATAAAGTATCGTCCGGAACGATTGCATTTAAAGATGCAAGTGGATTGGTAAGTTTTTCAATTGAAGTTAAACCTGATGCAACTGTTACAACAACTACTGGAAATTTAGACGCAGATGGTAATCCGATTACCACTGTCGTAACCGATACGGGTACTGTGGATGCTGATGGCAATCCCATTACGACCACGACTACAAGTCCCGGAATAGCAAGCCCAGATGGCGTACCAGTAACAACAGTTGAAGTAAAGAAAGGTGAAAATAATACATTAGCCGCTTTAGTTGATGCGATTAACTATGCGCCAGATAACAAATTAGTTTCAGCTAGCATTATTACCGTTGATTCGACGACAAATCCAGGAACTCAAGTTTCAAAGCTGGTTTTAACAGCGCAGAACGGTGGTGTTAGTAAAGGGTTTAGTATTGATGCGACAGCTGGCGATAAACGCCTTACTTATGATCCAATTGCAACACCAGACTCATTCGTCAACTCGACAACAGTAGCTGCTTACGACACAACGGAAGCAAGTAATGCTAATGACGGTGGAATGTCTATTACGCGATCATCAAATTCAATCAGTGATGCCATTCCTGGTGTTACGATGACGTTAGTTGATAAAGGTACAGCAAAACTAGATTCACGTTTAGATCAAGCAGCGATTTCCCAACCAATCAGTACGTTTGTTGATGCTTATAACAAGCTCAACGAGACGTTAAAACAATTGACTGTCTATGTGAAACCCGGTGATTCTGGTAATGGACCATTATTAGGTGATTCCACAATTCAAACGATTACGACGCAATTAAAATCGTTCGTGAATGGTAAAGTTTCTACGGCAACTGGTGATTTTAATTCATTGAATCAGTTAGGTGTTACATTCGATAAAAATGGCGTAATGACTTTAGATAGCACTGTTTTAAATAAATCGATTACAACCAATTTAACTTCCGTTAGTAATATCTTCGCATCAAAAGAGGGCATTGCTGTTAAAATAAACACAAGCATCTCACAATACTTGGATGCTAAAGGTTCGTTGACTCTACAACAAGATTCATTGAACAAGCAGCTTGTAACATTAACAACTGAAAAAGCGGCTGTTGAAGCGCGATTAGCAACCTCACAAAAAAGTTTGCAAAAGCAGTTTATCGCAATGGATACAGCGGTATCACAGTTTAAAAATACAGGTACGTTTTTAACACAAGCGTTAACGCCGAAAACCAACAACTAACAAAAACCAAATTGAAGAGTGATTTATGGCAGCAGTAATGAAAAATAGACGGTATGCAAATCAATACGCTGCCGTGCATACAGAAAGCATTGTTGAAGAATCAACACCTCATGCGTTGATTCAGATGTTGATGAGTGGTTTTTTAATGCAAGTAAATGCAGCAAAAGGGGCTATTGCTCAGAATAATTGGGCAGCTAAAAGCACTCACATTTCGCGGGCAATTTCGATTGTTGGTGGTCTAATCGATGGATTAGATATGGAACGTGGTGGGTCAATTGCTGAAAACTTAACACGTCTTTATGAATATATAAATGCAAAATTGTTTCAAGCGAGTGCCGAAAACAGCGTGGCAATTTTAGATGAAGTTAGTGACTTAATGCGCTCTGTCAAAGAAGCGTGGGATGCAATTCCTGAAGAGCATCGCTGAAATGACAACCTTGTTGCAAGAGTCAACAGATTTCTCCTTGAAAATCGCTAAAGCTATTGAAGTTAGCGATTGGGAACTACTTTCAAACATTTTGACTCAACGTCAAGCGCGTTTAGAAACACTTTTAAACGCGCCTTCATCTGAAGAAGAGCAAAAAACTACTCAAAGCATTCTCGCTTCAATTCAAGCAATGGATAAGATTTTTATGGATAGTATTCAGTCACAAAAGGCTGATTTGCTAAGGGATTTCAAAACTATCTCGCACGGACAAAAAAGCATCCGTGCTTACTACTCAAATTAAATAAACGGTTTAATTTCCGATTTATCTTCTTTCTTTTCGACTGATTCAACAGACGAAAGCAACGGTTTTGGTTGCAACCAGTTATTCACTTCTTCGATATTCTGCTCAGTAATCATCCCAACTGAACGCATAAAACGCGCCCGATGCTTAATATAAGCATATTTTGCTTGCGATAATTCTCGTTTTGCTTTGAATTCTTCTTGTTGAGCATTCAAAATATCTGTTACCGTTTCAACACCTTTCTGGAAACCTTTTTCGGTCGCTTCACGCGATTTAGTTGCTGACAATACGGCTTTTTGTGAGGCTTCAATTCGACGCACACTTGCGTTTGAACTCAAAAATGAATCGCTAGTTTCTTTAATTAAAGCGCGAATTTTAGATTCATTTTCATTTTTTGCTAATTCTAAACGGTGTTCCGATTCAAATAACTGATGAATACTTACACCACCATCAAAAATTGGCACGGTTACGTTAATTGCGGCGACTGCTGTACTTATACTACCTCCTGAGCTTGTAGCTTTCGCACTTTGATAACCTGTATTTGTATCGTAGTAATTCAACTGCAAATCAACGTCTGGTAAAAATTTTGATTTTTGGACTGTTACGCCATCATGAGCGGCTTCAATTGCTTTTAACTGTGCCGCTAATGTTGGATTTTCGCTTTTTGCTACTTCTACCCATTGCTCAAGTTGACCGTCCAGTGGTTTGTAATTAACATTGTCTCGAAGTTGATACAGTTCCGAAAAAGGTGTATTCGTTAATTCTTTTAATGCTTCTTTTGCTGTGACCACAATGGTTTCAGCTTCAATTTCAGAGGCTTTGAGTTGATCTAAACGTGCTTCCACTGTATAAACATCAGTGATCTTTACCAACTGTTTAGCAAACTGTTTTTGTGTTTGCTCTAAACGCTTTGCCATTGCATTTTTTTCTGTTTGATAAAAATGCAACTGATCTTCCGCTTCTAATACACCAAAGTATTTCTCTACAACTTTGTGCATAAGTGCGTGTTGAGCAGCTATATTTTCTGAGTTGTATTGTTCTTCAATAGTGTTTGCACGTCTCCAACTCCAGAATTTCGAGAAATCAAACAACGTTTGATTCAAAGAAGCGTAATATCTTGTACCGCCATAAGACGTATTAGGATTTGGCACATAAGAAGTTCTCCCATTAGAATCAAGAACCGCCTGTGTCTGACTTGGATTGTTACTGGAATTTCCTGACCAATTCGCTGTGCCGCTAATTTGCGGTAACATTTGACCGAGAGCCTCTTCCGTTTGCTCTTTACTGATTTCCACGCTAATTGCTGCGGCTTTTGATTCGGGATCAGCTTCCAAGGCTTGATGATAAATAGTCATCAAATCTTCAGAATAGGCGTTTGGTGCTTGCGCTAGAATCATACAAGCGACTAATTGTTTTAATTTCAGTTTTCTCATAATTTAGTCGTCAATCATGGCGTGCGCCCACGCATTAGTTAATGGTTGCATCAAGTATTCAAACACTGTGCGCTCGCCTGTGTTAATTAAAACATCTGCTGGCATACCTGGTAACAATTCTAAGTTTCCTAGTTTAACGTAGCTTTCTGGAGAGAGTTCAATTTTGGCACTGTAATAAGGCTGTCCTGTACGTTCATCTGTAATTTTATCTGCTGACAAACCAACCAAAGTACCAACCGTTTTTGGTGCGACCGCTTGTTTAAATGAGCTAAAGCGTACTTCAGCAACTAATCCAGCATGAACACGATCAATATCCATTGGTGAAACTCGTGCTTCAATAACCAATTCTTCACCTTGTGGCACAATGTCAAGAATTGGTCTGCCAGGTGTAATAACGCCACCAACTGTATAAATAGACATTCCCATCACACGACCATCGGCGGGCGATTTAATTTGAATACGATTCACTTTGTCCATCGTTGCAGCTAAACGTTGATTAACATCATAAAGTTGCGCTTGCACTTCGCCGAATTTTCCGGCGACTTCTTCTTGAAATTGCTTTTGAATCTGCATAATTTGCAAACGGGTTTCGCCAATTTGCATTTCGCTACTTGAAATTTCTGAACTCAATGACGAAATTTCGCCAGTTGTTGCCGTTATGCTGCGCTCCATATCTCGCAAACGTTGTTTATCTGCAAAACCTTCAGCAAGCAATTCTTTCAAATCTTTGGCTTCTTCAGTGTAAGAAACGTTTAAATGTTGCTTGCTTGTTTTTTGACCTTGCAAACCTTGAATTCGTGAATTTAACTGGCTAATTCTTTGATTTAAAACTGATACTTCGCCGTCATGAGCATTTTTGCGAGCATTGAAGATTTGATTTTCACCTTGCCTTGCTTCAATCACGCGAGCATCGTTCAAATTTTGAACTTCTTTTGGATAAACGACTGAACCTAAACGATCACGTTCTGCGCTTAAACGCGCTACCTGTGCGGCAAGTGTGATTTGTTGACCGCGCAAAATTTCGGCTTGCGCCTTAATATCTGTGCCATCTAAAGTCAATAATACATCGCCTTCTTTGACAATATCGCCATCTTTCGCAATCAATTCTTTCACAATACCGCCGTCTAAATGCTGAACGGTTTTGCTGTGTGATTTTACCGTTACAAAACCTGGCGCAGCGGCTGAACTCGCAATCGGAGCCAAATAACTCCACGTTCCTAAAACACCAACGGTGCTAAGTAACACAGCCATACCAATCGCACGAATCGGCATATCATTAGTGACAAGCGATATATCGACTTCTTTTTTAGGCTCGACTTTTTTTAACTGATCCGGATGAATTTTTGCTGTTTCTACTTTCATAATTTTGCCGCCTTAGTTAGCAATTGCAGCCGTTTTAGCGGCTTGAGCTTGAGCTTGCTGTTGTTGCAAGTGCGCGATAACTTGTTCTTTCGGTCCATAAACTGACACTAAGCCGTCATTTAAAATGAGTAGTTTATCGACATTTGCCAAAACGTTATTTCGGTGAGTAATAATAATTACGGTTGCGCCTTTTTGTTTTAAACGTTGAATC
>CAIQZX010000190.1 GCA_903876445.1 uncultured Pseudomonadota bacterium
ACCAGAAGGTGTTGAAATGGTGATGCCTGGTGACAACATTTCGGTCAAAGTAAAATTGATTTCATCAATTGCTATGGAAGAAGGGTTGCGTTTTGCAATTCGTGAAGGCGGTCGCACAGTAGGTGCTGGCGTTGTTGCATCGATTATTGAGTAAAAATTATGTCTAATCAAACTATCAGAATCCGCTTGAAATCATTTGATCACAAATTGATTGATCAATCGGCTAGTGAGATAGTAGAAACAGCAAGAAGAACGGGCGCACAAGTTAAAGGTCCGATTCCATTGCCTACTAAAAAAGAGCGTTTCACTATATTGATTTCGCCACACGTTGATAAAAACGCGCGGGATCAGTATGAATTAAGAACATACAAAAGATTGCTAGATATCGTTGAGCCAACTGATAAAACAGTTGATGCGTTAATGAAATTGGATTTAGCGGCTGGCGTTGATGTTCAGATTAAGTTGAATTAAGAATAGAGGAATTGGCAAATGTCAATAGGTCTTATTGGTCGTAAATGTGGTATGACCAGAGTCTTTTGTGAAGACGGTACATCTGTTCCAGTTACCGTGTTGCAAATTGATTCAAATCGAGTAACACAAGTTAAAAGCTTCGAAACTGATGGCTACTGTGCAATTCAAGTTGCTGCAGGCGACAAAAAAGCATCAAAAATCAATAAAGCAATGGCCGGACATTATGCTGCGGCAAACGTCACAGCGGGTCGTGGTCTTTGGGAATTTAGACTTGAAGAAGGAGAAAGTTCAGAATTCAATTTAGGTTCAGAATTGCCATTAAGTATTTTCTCTGAAGGTCAAGTGATTGATGCACAAGGCACAAGTATCGGTAAAGGTTTTGCAGGTGGTGTGAAAAGACATCATTTTAGTATGCAAGATGCAACACATGGGAACTCATTGTCGCACCGTGTACTGGGTTCTATAGGTATGTGTCAAACTCCAGGTCGGGTTTTCAAAGGGAAAAAAATGGCGGGGCATTTAGGTGCTGTAAAAACCACCATTCAAAATTTGACAATTCACTCGATTGATACTGAAAGAAATTTGATTTTAGTAAAAGGTTCGGTGCCTGGTGCTAAAGGTGGTGATGTTGTGATTACTCCCGCTTCTAAAATGTTAAATAAGAAGAAGGGGTAGGTCATGGGATTACAAATACCTAAATTAAATGAACAAAATAGTTTGCAAGTTAGTGAAGCGGTTTTTGGTCAAGAGTATAATGAAACACTTGTTCATCAATTAGTTACACGCTACTTAGCTGGTGCACGGCAAGGTACAAAAGCACAAAAAACACGCTCCGACGTGAGCGGTGGTGGGATTAAACCTTGGAGACAAAAAGGTACTGGGCGTGCCCGTTCTGGTACATCGAGAAGTCCTATTTGGCGTACTGGTGGTGTTACTTTTGCTGCAAGACCGCGCAATTACGATCAAAAATTGAATAAAAAAATGTTCCGTGTTGGTATTCGTTCAATTTTGTCAGAATTGTTGCGCCAAGATCGCTTAATTATTAGTGCAGAAGTTTTAGCAACTACGCCAAAAACGAAAGCATTGAAAGCGCAATTGAATGCAGTTGAATCAAAACGTACACTGATTGTTGTTAATGAAGTGGATATGAATTTAGCTTTAGCTTCGCGCAACATACCTTATGTAGAGGTAGTTGAAGCAGCAAATTTGAATCCAGTTTTGTTAGTAGCTGCTGATAAAGTAATTGTTACGCCAAGTGCGTTGCAGCAATTAGAGGAGCGTTTAGCATGAGTACGAATTTATACCAATTGACACGAGTTTTAGAAGCACCACTAATTTCCGAAAAAAGTACGATTGCAGCTGAAAAAGACAAACAAATTGTTTTCAAAGTATTAAAGAGTGCAACAAAGAAGCAAGTGAAAAGTGCCGTTGAAGCAATGTTTAACGTCGAAGTGGATGCAGTGCGCGTGTTAAACGTAAAGGGCAAACAAAAAAGATTCGGGCGTTCATTGGGTCAGCGTTCAGACTGGAAAAAGGCTTACGTTAAGCTGAAAGAAGGTTATGATATTGAATTCGCATCGGCTTAATTGATTAGTAAAGGAAACGGTAAATAGTTATGGCGATTATTAAGTCAAAACCGACCTCCCCCGGATCACGGTTTGTAGTTCGCGTAAAAAATGACGCATTGCATAAAGGAAAGCCTTTTGCCGCGTTATTAGAGAAAAAAAGTAAAACAGGTGGTCGTAACAATAACGGTCGCATAACGACACGTCATATTGGTGGCGGTCACAAACAGCACTATCGTTTGATTGATTTCAAAAGAAATAAAACGGATATTTCAGCTGTTGTAGAACGTTTAGAATACGATCCGAACAGAACCGCAAATATTGCGTTAATTTTGTTCAAAGATGGTGAGCGTCGTTATATTATTGCACCGAAAGGTTTGGAGGCAGGTCAGGAAATTATTTCTGCTGACGTTGCTCCTGTTAAGCCAGGTAATTGTATGCCGTTACGTAACGTTCCAGTAGGTACAACTGTACATTGCGTGGAGTTGAAACCCGGTAAAGGCGCGCAAATTTCGAGAAGTGCGGGGACATCAGTGCAATTAGTTGCACGTGATAATGTCCATGCTACGATTCGTTTGCGTTCCGGTGAAATGCGTAAAGTTTTGGCAGATTGCAAAGCTGTTATTGGTGAGGTATCAAATTCTGAACACAGCTTGACATCGCTTGGTAAAGCAGGCGCGAAAAGATGGCTTGGTGTTAGACCGACCGTTCGAGGCGTTGTTATGAACCCAGTTGACCATCCACACGGTGGTGGTGAAGGTCGTACATCAGGTGGTAGACATCCTGTAACGCCTTGGGGTATGCCGACGAAAGGCTATAAAACAAGAAAGAACAAACGTACTGATAACATGATTATTAGACGTCGTAAGTAAAATAGAGAGGAATCAACGTGCCGCGTTCAATTAAAAAAGGTCCTTTTATTGATCATCATCTCTTTAAAAAAGTAGAGGATGCTGTAAAAAGCAGTAGTAGGAAACCGATTAAAACATGGTCAAGACGATCAATGATTATTCCTGATATGTTAGGCTTGACCATTGCAGTACACAATGGCAAGTTACACATCCCCGTTCTTGTTACTGAGAATATGGTGGGTCATAAATTAGGCGAATTTGCTCCGACCCGTACCTATAAAGGTCATGTCGCTGACAAGAAATCTAAGTAGGACGGACGATGGAAATTTCAGCAAAATTAAGTAATGCGCCCTTATCTGCTCAAAAAGCGCGGTTAGTCTGCGATCAAATTCGTGGACTGCCGGTTGAGAAAGCACTGAACGTTTTAAAGTTCAGTCCTAAGAAAGCCGCATTCATTGTAAAAAAAGTTTTAGAATCAGCAATCGCTAATGCAGAGCATAATGAAAGTGCCGACATTGATGAGTTGAAAGTGTCCACGGTTTTTGTTAATGAAGCCGCGACACTAAAAAGATTTAAGGCAAGAGCTAAAGGTCGTGCAAACCATATCCTTAAAAGAACCTGCCACATTACCATTAAAGTTGCCGAAGCGAGTAGGGGATAACATGGGTCAAAAAGTACATCCAACTGGCATACGTCTTGGTATTGTTAAGGATTGGAATTCACGCTGGTATGCAAGCAGTCAGGATTATCCAATTTTTTTACACCAAGATTTAAAAGTCAGAGAATTTTTAAGAAAAAAATTAGCACACGCTTCAGTGAGTCGTATTCAAATTAATCGCCCTGCGAATAATGCACAAATTACGATTTTTACTGCTCGTCCTGGTATTGTTATTGGTAAAAAGGGCGAAGATATTGAGGTTTTGAAGCAAGAAATTGCAAAAATGATTGGCGTACCTGTTCAATTGAACGTCGAAGAAATCAGAAAACCTGAGTTAGATGCGTATTTGGTTGCAGAAGGTGTTGCACAACAGCTAGAAAAACGTATTATGTATCGTCGTGCGATGAAACGCGCTGTGACAAATACTATGCGCTTAGGTGCAGAAGGTATTAAGATTAATGTTGGTGGACGTTTGAACGGTGCAGAAATTGCCCGTAGTGAATGGTATCGTGAAGGTCGCGTACCTTTGCATACTTTACGCGCTGATATTGATTATGCAACTGCAGAAGCACATACGACCTACGGAATCATCGGCATTAAGGTGTGGATTTTCAAAGGCGAAGTGTTTGATTTAGATGCACATAATGCATCTATTAACTCTGACTCTAAAAAATAGTTGAAGGAATAAAGAGATGCTTCAACCTAAAAGAACAAAATTTCGTAAGCAGCATAAAGGCAAAAATAACGGTATTGCTGTGCGTGGCTCCTCTGTGAGCTTTGGTGAATTCGGTTTAAAATCAATCAGTCGTGGTCGTTTAACTGCACGTCAGATTGAGTCCGCCCGTCGTGCGATTTCTCGTCATGTTAAACGTGGTGGTAAAATATGGATTCGCGTTTTTCCTGATAAACCAATTACCGAAAAACCGTTAGCGGTTCGTATGGGTAAAGGTAAAGGCAATGTTGAGTATTGGGTAGCGCAAATTCGCCCTGGTACT
Organism: uncultured Pseudomonadota bacterium; assembly: GCA_903876445.1. Taxonomy (GTDB): domain Bacteria; phylum Pseudomonadota; class Gammaproteobacteria; order Methylococcales; family Methylomonadaceae; genus UBA10906. The sequence goes on from CAIQZX010000190.1 coordinate 4,541, forward strand.
ATGTTGTATGAAATTCAAGGGGTTTCCGAAGAGTTAGCACGTGAAGCATTTACACTTGCGTCTGCTAAATTACCTTTGAAAACACTATTTACTGTACGGACGATAATGTGATGAAAGCAAGTGAATTACGTCAAAAATCGCGTGATGAGTTATCGGCTTTGTTAATTGATCTCGCAAAAGAAAGTTTTGCATTGAAAATGCAAAAGGGAACTGGACAGTTGTCTAAAACCGCGCAAGTGAAAAAAGTACGACGTGACGTGGCTCGCGTTCAAACGATTTTAAACGAAATGGCGAGAGCGTAGTATGAGCGAAGAAATAAAGGTACGCACCATTACGGGGCGTGTTGTTAGTAACAAAATGGACAAAACGATTACTGTTTTAGTGGAGCGCGTGGTAAAACATCCTGTTTATGGGAAGTATATTAAGCGTTCAACAAAAATGATGGCACATGATGAGCAGAACGCTTGCCAAGAAGGTGATGTAGTTGCGATTACTTCATGCCGTCCGATGTCTAAAAACAAAACGTTTAAATTAGTGCAAGTTTTAGAACCTGCTAGAAAATAGTTTCGACGGTTAACTTATTATTTTAGGAACAAATCATGATTCAGATGCAAACTAACCTTGAGGTCGCCGATAATAGCGGTGCAAAAAAGGTCATGTGTATCAAAGTGTTGGGTGGTTCACACAGGCGTTATGCTGGTATTGGCGATATTATTAAAGTCAGTATCAAAGACGCAATTCCACGCGGCAGAGTGAAAAAAGGTGACGTGTATAATGCGTTGGTGGTTCGTACTCGTAAAGGTGTGCGTCGTGCTGATGGCTCAGTAATTCGTTTTGATGGCAACGCGGCTGTTATTTTAAACAATAACTTGCAACCGCTTGGCACACGGATTTTTGGACCTGTTACTCGTGAGCTTAGAGGTGAAAAATTTATGAAAATTATTTCATTAGCTCCAGAAGTATTGTAGGCGAGGACAAATTATGCAAAAAATCAAGAAAGGTGATGAAGTCATCGTTCGTATCGGTAGAGATAAAGGCAAAACTGGTCGAGTGGTACAAGTCCTAAAAAATAACAAACTTCTTGTTGAAGGCATCAATCAGGTTAAAAAAACCCAAAAGCCAAATCCTAACGCTGGCGTTCAAGGTGGTTTTGTGGAAAAAGATATGCCGATTGAGATTTCAAACGTGGGTTTATACAACCCTGTAACAAAAAAAGCGGATCGGGTAGGCTTTAGATTCTTAGATGATGGCAAAAAAGTCCGATACTTCAAATCAACCAACGAAGTTGTCGATGCGTAAGGTGAATCATGGCTAGATTAGAATCAGTATATAAAGAAACTGTTCGCCCTGCTTTAATGGAGCAGTTCGCTTACAAATCGGTAATGCAAGCACCGCGTATTACAAAAATTACTTTAAACATGGGCGTTAGCGGTGCAGTTGCAGACAAAAAAGTTTTGCAAGCGGCTGTTGGCGACATGGAGAAAATTGCAGGTCAAAAACCTATCATTACATTGGCTAGAAAGTCTATCGCGGGATTTAAAATTCGTGACGATATGCCGTTGGGTTGCAAAGTAACTTTGCGTAGCGACAAAATGTATGAATTTTTAGATCGCTTAATTAGTATTTCGATTCCTCGTATTCGTGACTTTCGTGGTTTAAACCCAAAAAGTTTCGACGGTCGCGGTAACTATTCAATGGGTGTAAAAGAGCAAATCATTTTCCCAGAGATTGATTACGATAAAATTGACATGTTGCGCGGTATGGACATCACCATCACAACGACAGCACAAACTAATGAAGAAGGTTTGGCGTTGTTAAAGTTGTTTAATTTTCCATTTAAACAGTAGAGGGTGACTGGTCATGGCAAAAAAATCGATGATTGCGCGTGAAGAAAAACGCAAAGAATTAGTCAAAAAGTACGCTGTTAAACGCAGTGCGTTGAAAGAAATCATTCGTGATCCGAACGCAACGTATGAAGATAAAGAATCTGCTCATTTACAGCTTCAGAAATTACCTAGAGATTCTAGTGCCTCTCGTGTTCGTAACCGTTGTAATTTAACGGGTCGTCCACATGGTTACTATCGCAAATTTGGTTTGAGTCGTAATAAATTACGTGAAGCAACAATGCGCGGTGACGTTCCTGGCGTTGTTAAAGCAAGCTGGTAATTCTGGTGAATCAATTTTGGAGATTTAAAAAATGAGTATGACAGATCCAGTAGCGGATATGCTGACACGCATTAGAAACGGTCAGTCTGCTGGTAAAAAATTTATTAAACAGCCTTCGTCTAAACTTAAAGTATCGATTGCAAAAGTACTTAAAGAAGAAGGTTATATTGCTGACTTTAGCACTGAAACCACAGGTTCTCACACAGAGATGACTGTTGAGTTGAAGTACTATAAAGGCGCACCAGTTATTGAAAACATTAAACGAATCAGCAGACCCGGTTTGCGGATTTATAAATCGAAAGACGAATTGCCAAAAGTTCTCGGCGGGTTAGGTATCGCTATCGTGTCAACTTCTAACGGAGTAATGACAGATAGAGCGGCTCGTGCGATTGGACATGGCGGCGAAGTCATTTGCACCGTTTGCTAAGAGGTAGTTATGTCAAGAATTGCTAAAGCTCCTGTCACTATTCCAAGTGGTGTGGACATTAAAGTAAGTGGCAACAACCTAACCGTAAAAGGAAGCAAAGGTAGTTTGTCATTTGATTTTGATTCATCAGTCAGCATCGAAATTGCAGATAATGTGGCTTCTATGGTCTGGAATAAAGAAGACAAAAAAGCGACCGCTCAAGCAGGTACTGCAAGAGCAATTATGAATAATATGGTCACTGGTGTATCAACTGGTTTTGAACGAAAATTATCGCTTGTCGGTGTTGGTTATAGAGCGCAAGCTAAAGAAAATATTCTAAGTTTATCGCTTGGTTTTTCACATCCTGTTGATTTTGAAGTTCCAGCAGGTATTTCTGTTGAAACACCATCGCAAACGGACATTATCTTAAAAGGTAGTGATAAACAATTGCTCGGTCAAGTTGCTGCTAAAATTCGCGCTTATCGCCCACCTGAACCCTATAAAGGTAAAGGTGTTCGTTATTCGGATGAGCATGTTGCTAGAAAAGAAGCTAAGAAAAAGTAGGGTAGCGTAATGGATAAGAAACAAACTCGTATGAAACGCGCATTAAAATTGCGTAGTCAGATTAAAAAGTTGAACGCTACTCGGTTGTCAATTCACAAATCGTCACAGCATATTTATGCTCAAATCATTAGCGGTGATGGCACAACGACATTAGCAAGTGCTTCAACCGTCCAAGCTGAATTGAAAGCAGGTTTAAAAAACACTAACAACATCGAAGCAGCTACAGCGGTAGGTAAGCAAATTGCTGAAAAAGCTCTTGCAGCAGGTGTGACTGAAGTCGCTTTTGATCGTTCAGGTTTTAAATATCACGGTCGTGTGAAAGCACTTGCCGATGCCGCTCGCGAAGCTGGCTTGAAATTTTAGGAGATTACAATGGCTACAGCACCTACTCAACAAGGTAGCGCAGACGGCTTACAAGAAAAATTGGTCAACGTTAGACGAGTCGCTAAAGTAGTTAAAGGCGGTCGCGTTTTCGGTTTTACCGCTTTGACTGTTGTTGGTGATGGCGAAGGTCGCATCGGTTATGGTGTGAGTAAAGCTCGCGAAGTGCCAATTGCGATTCAAAAATCGTTAGAACAAGCTCGTAAAAATATGCGTAAAGTGGAGTTAAAAGGGGATACCTTGCAATACCCCGTTACGAATACTACAGGCGCAGCAAAAGTTTATATGCAACCTGCTTCAGAGGGTACTGGTATCATCGCTGGTGGTGCTATGCGTGCTGTATTTGAAGTGGTTGGTGTACACAACGTATTGGCAAAGTGTATCGGCACAAACAACCCAATTAACGTGGTTCGTGCAACCATTAACGGTTTGACCAGTATGCATAATGCTCATCAAATCGCAGCAAAACGCGGTTTGCCTGTTGAAAAAATTACGGGGTAATGTAATGAGTACAAAATTAAGTGTCACCATGACAAAAAGTCGTTTTGGACGTTTGCCAAATCATCAAGCGTGCTTGAAAGGTTTGGGCTTACGCAAAATCAATCAAACAGTTGTGGTATTGAATACTCCCGAAAATAAAGGGATGATCAACAAAGTATCTTATATGCTTAAAGTTGAGGAAATATAATGTTTTTAAATACTATTAAAGCTGCTGACGGTGCGCGTAAAAAATCGCGTCGCGTTGGTCGTGGTATTGGTTGCACTATGGGTAAAACTTGTGGTCGCGGTCATAAAGGTCAAAAAGCGCGTAGCGGTGGTTTTCACAAAGTGGGTTTTGAAGGTGGTCAGATGCCTTTGCAACGTCGCTTGCCAAAAATTGGTTTCACGTCGCACAAAGCGAAATTTTCATCTGAAGTTCGTTTAGGCGAATTGAACGGTTTAACCGCTGACATAATAGATTTGAAAGTGTTAATTGATGCGAATATCGTTCCTATTTTCACAAAAGTTGCACGCATTATTAAATCTGGTTCGTTGACAAAAGCGGTCACTGTAAAAGGTGTTAAAGTAACAGTAGGTGCTAAAGAATCTATTGAAGCTGCTGGTGGAAAAGTAGAGGCATAAGGTGAGTGTACCGAGAACGCAAATGGCAAATAAAACGGGTGACTTCTCAGAATTAAAAGCACGTTTGCTTTTTGTTTTAGGGGCTTTCATTGTTTATCGTGTTGGGGCGCATATTCCTGTTCCGGGAATCGATCCCAAAGCGTTAGCAGCGATGTTTGAACAACAAAGTGGTTCTATTCTGGATATGTTTAACATGTTTTCGGGTGGAGCCTTAATGCGATTGAGCTTGTTTGCGTTAGGTATAATGCCTTACATTTCTGCTTCCATCATTATGCAACTTATGACAGTAGTGATTCCTGCCATGGAGCAGATGAAAAAAGATGGCGAAATTGGGCGGCGCAAAATCTCTCAATTTACACGTTATGGGACAGTTGTTTTAGCAACATTCCAAGCAATTGGAATATCCTTAGCTCTGCAAAATCAAACTGCTGGCGGTTTATCTGTCGTACTAAATCCTGGTTTTAGCTTTGTTGCAATAACTACGATTACTTTAGTCACAGGAACAATCTTTTTGATGTGGTTAGGTGAACAGGTTACTGAGCGCGGTATTGGTAATGGTATTTCGATGATTATCTTTGCGGGTATTGTTTCTGGATTACCTAAAGCAATCGGTAGTACATTTGAATTAGTTCGAACGGGTGAAATGAGCAGTGCATTTATTGTCTTGCTTTTTTTACTTTCGATTTCCGTGACAATGCTAGTCGTGTTTGTAGAGCGTGGACAGCGTCGGATTTTGATTAACTATCCAAAAAGACAACAAGGTCGCAAACTTTATGCAGGACAAAGTAGTTTTTTACCGTTAAAACTCAACATGGCAGGGGTAATCCCACCAATTTTTGCGTCTAGTATTATTCTTTTTCCTGCAACAATTGCAGGTTGGTTTGGTAAGGCGGAGGGGTTCGGATGGCTGCAGGATATTGCGACGTTATTGTCGCCAGGGCAGCCTGTTTATGTTATCTTCTACGCTTTAGCGATTGTATTCTTCTGTTTTTTTTATACTGCTTTAGTATTTAATTCGAAAGAAACTGCTGAAAATTTAAAAAAATCCGGGGCTTTTTTACCCGGGATTCGCCCAGGTACTCAAACAAGTGCATATATCGATAAAGTAATGACACGTCTAACTCTTATCGGTGCGTTTTATATAACGTTGGTTTGTTTATTACCAGAGTTTTTAATTGTTTATTGGAACGTTCCTTTTTATTTTGGTGGAACGTCACTGTTGATTATTGTTGTGGTTGTGATGGATTTTATATCTCAAATGCAAACTCACATCATGTCTCAGCAGTATGAAGGTTTAATGAAAAAAGCTAACCTTAAAAAGTAGTGGGTTAGCACGTTTATTGATTTGAGAATCTTGGAGATTCCTATGAAAGTTCGCGCATCTGTAAAACCAATTTGCAGAAAATGCAAAGTTGTAAAAAGACACGGTGTTGTTAGAGTGATTTGTGAAGATGGCAGACACAAACAACGCCAAGGGTAATTTCGAATTGCTCAATCATTGTTATATGTTATAATCATATGCTTAACCTTAGAATTCATACTCAAGGGAGTATTTAAATGGCTCGTATCGCTGGGATAAATGTACCAGACCACAAACATGCCGTTATCGCTTTAACTGCGATTTACGGCATTGGTCGCCAGACTGCAAGTGAAATTTGTAGCGAAGTAGGTGTATTACCGTCGGTAAAAATTAAAGATCTAGCTGAAGAAAAAATAGAAGCTATTCGTAATGTCATCGCAAAAATGACTGTGGAAGGCGATCTTCGTCGCGAAGTTTCTATGAATATTAAGCGTTTGATGGATCTCGGTTGTTATCGCGGAATTAGACACCGTAGAGGGTTACCGTTGAGAGGGCAGCGCACAAGAACAAACGCGCGTACTCGTAAAGGTCCTCGTAAACCAATTAAAAAATAAGTACCAAATTTAAGAGTCCGAACTAATGGCAAGTCAAAATCGTTCAAGAAAACGTATTAAAAAGGAAGTTGCAGATGGGATTGCACACGTCCATGCTTCTTTTAACAACACAATCATCACCATTACCGATAGAAAAGGTAATGCACTCTCTTGGGCTACCTCAGGTGGTTCCGGTTTTCGTGGTTCACGAAAAAGTACACCTTTTGCTGCACAGGTTGCTGCTGAAAAGGCAGGTGCTGTGGCTCAAGAATATGGAATGAAAAACCTTGATGTGTTAATTAAAGGACCTGGACCAGGTCGTGAATCTGCAGTACGTTCATTGAACAATCTCGGCTTCAAAATTAATAACATTATCGACGTGACACCGATTCCGCATAACGGTTGCCGTCCACCTAAAAAACGCCGCGTATAGAGAAATTGGAGTACTAACATGGCAAGATACCTAGGACCTACCTGTAAACTAAGTCGCAGAGAAGGCACCGATTTATTTTTGAAAAGTAGAGGTAAATCCCTCGAAAACAAATGTAAATTAGATCAGAGACCCGGTCAACATGGCACAAAACGGGCTAGAAATTCCGACTACGCTACGCAGTTACGCGCTAAACAGCGTTTGCGTCGCATATACGGCATTTTGGAAAAACAATTCAGAAACTATTACAAATCAGCAGATATGAAAAAAGGTGCAACTGGTGAAAATTTGCTAAACCTTTTAGAGTCAAGATTAGACAACGTGGTTTACCGAATGGGCTTTGCGTGCACTCGTGCAGAAGCACGTCAACTAGTGTCACATAAGTCAATTCAAGTTAATGGTTCACTGATTAACGTGCCGTCTTACCAAGTTACCCCAGGTGACGTGTTGTCAATTAGAGAAAAAGCTAAGAAACAACAGCGCATTATTGATGCTTTAGCGGTAACAGAGCAGTATGGTTTTCCATCTTGGGTTGATGTCAGTTCGAAAGAAATGAAAGGCACTTTTACTAGTCTGCCTGATCGCACTGATTTAGGTACTGATATCAACGAACAACTTGTAGTGGAACTTTACTCTAAATAATTGTAGTTCCGAGGAATATAAATGCTTAGTTCCATCCCTAAATTGCTTAAATCAGAGTCAGTTGAGGTTGTAAGTGAGTCGCCAAATCACTCAAAGATCGTTATTGAACCTTTAGAGCGTGGCTTTGGGCATTCGCTGGGAAATGCGCTGAGACGTGTTCTTTTATCGACAATTCCTGGTTGTGCAGTGACTTCTGTTGAAATCGACGGTGTTCTGCATGAATACACTACGATAGAAGGTGTACACGAAGACGTAATTGACATCCTGCTGAATTTGAAAAAGTTGGCTATTGTTATTGACAATAAAGATGAAGCAGAGCTAACTCTTTCTAAAAAGGGAGCTGGTACAATCACAGCAGGTGACATTTCCTTGCCGAATTATGTAAAGATATTGAATCCTGATTCAGTTATTGCAAATTTGACACAAACGGGCAATTTGAGTATGAAAATTCGAGTTGGTCGGGGTCGTGGTTACGAGCCGGCAAGTGTTCGTAAATCGAATACAGATGTTAATTACCCTGTTGGTACATTACATTTGGACGCTTCATTCAGTCCTGTTTTGCGTGTTGCCTATCAAGTTGAAAGTACACGAGTTGCACAGCGTACAAATTTAGACAAGTTAATTATAGACTTGGAAACAAATGGTACGGTTGATCCAAAAGAAACAATTAAACTTGCAGCATCTATTATCCATGATCAATTGTCGGTCTTTGTTGATTTTAAAGAAGTCAGTGAGCAGCCTAGAGTAGAATATTCATCACCAGATGAATCTATCGATCCAGTGTTGTTACGCCCTGTGGATGATTTGGAATTGACAGTGCGTTCAGCGAACTGCTTGAAAGCGGAAAATATTTTTTATATCGGTGACTTGATTCAGCGTACAGAAGTTGAATTATTGAAAACGCCTAATCTCGGTAGAAAGTCTTTGACTGAAATTAAAGATATTTTGGCGTTGAAAGGTTTGTCACTCGGCATGCGCCTCGAAAGTTGGCCGCCCGAAGGTCTAGCCGAACATAATCAATCCATATCACATTAATTTTTAGGTTATATTTAACATGAGACATCGTAAATCCGGTAGACAACTCAATATGAACAGCAGTCGCCGCAAGGCTCTGTTCACCAGTATGGCAAACTCATTGTTCAAACATGAGTTAATTAAGACTACTTTGCCGAAAGCAAAAGAACTTAGAGGTTTTGCTGAACCTCTGATTACATTGTCGAAAGAAGATAGTGTAGCGAAAAGACGTTTAGCATTTGCACGGTTGCGTGATCGTGACATGGTTACTAAATTATTTAACGAATTAGGACCACGTTATAAAGCTAGAGCAGGCGGTTATTTACGCATTATGAAATGTGGTTTTAGACCAGGTGACAATGCGCCAATGGCATATGTGGAACTTGTAGATCGCGAAGTATAATTACGCTTTAATGGCTATTTCAAAAAACGCCTGCTTAACAGGCGTTTTTTTTGTCTTAAGTTTTTTTAATCCAATCCCAGTACATTTTGCATATCAAATAAGCCGCTATCCCTTTCACTTAACCATATCGCAGCACGAATTGCACCATTTGCAAATGTCATCCGACTTGTCGCTTTGTGTGTAATTTCTAGTCGCTCTCCATCATCTGCAAACATCACCGTGTGTTCACCAACAATATCTCCCGCGCGAATTGTAGAAAAACCAATTGCTTTTTGATTACGTTCGCCAGTATTACCCTCACGCCCATAAATCGCACAAGTTTCTAAATTACGTCCTAGTGTTTTTGCTACCACTTCACCCATTCGTAAAGCTGTTCCTGACGGTGCATCAACCTTATGCCGATGATGAGCTTCGATAATTTCAATGTCGGTGTAATCACCCATCACCTTTGCTGTTATTTCTAATAATTTTAATGACAGATTAACACCAACACTCATGTTCGGTGCAAGGACAATAGGGATATTTTTTGCCGCCTGTGCAATCTGATTTTTTTGAAATTCGCTGTGACCTGTTGTGCCAATAACAATTTTTTTGCCTGCTTGGCGACATATTTCAACGTATTTCATTGAAATATCAGGGCGGGTGAAATCAATTAGTACATCGAAATCGTCTAATTTATCGTTTATATCATCACAGACATAAACGCCTAATGTACCAACTCCTGCTAATACCCCTGCATTTTTATCAATTGCGTCACTTCCCGCTCGTGCAATTGCGACGGTCAATTTAGTTTTTTCGTGTAAGAATGCGGCTTTTATTAAGCATAAACCCATTCGACCATTTGCGCCGACTACTGCAATTCGAGTCATGACATTATCCTGTTAATTTATCGAAAAAGTTTTTTACGCCATTTAACCATGACGATTCTTGAGGGCTATGGTGTGTACCTCCGTTCGAAAGTGACTCACCTAATTTTTCCACTAATGCTTTTTGTTCGGATGTTAATTTGACTGGTGTTTCAATTTTTACTGTACACATTAAATCGCCAATTGCTCCACCACGCACTGGTTTTACACCTTTGCCTCGTAGTCGGAAAACTTGTCCTGTTTGTGTTTCAGAGGGAATTTTTAATGATGCTTTTCCACCCAAAGTTGGCACTTCGATGTCTCCACCCAAACAAGCAGTAACAAAACTAATTGGCACTTCACACGACAAATTAGCTCCATCACGATTAAAAATAGCGTGCCGTTTAACATGAATTTCAATATACAAGTCACCGGAAGGTGCGCCTAATTGTCCCGCTTCGCCTTCACCCGACAAGCGAATTCTGTCGCCTGTATCGACACCACTAGGAATTTTTGCTGACAATGTTTTTTCATCTTTAACACGACCTTGACCATAACATTTGCTGCATGGATCTTTAATTTGTTTGCCAGTACCTCGGCATGTCGGGCAGGTTTGTTGTACGGTGAAGAAGCCTTGTTGCATTCTAACTTGTCCGTGTCCATGACACATTGAGCAAGTCACAGGTGATGAGCCAGCTTTTGCACCTGATCCAGAGCAAGTGTCACAAGTCACTAAAACAGGAATACGAATTTTTTGTTCCGTGCCATTAACCGCCTCTTCCAAGCTAATTTCAAGGTTATAGCGTAAATCCGAACCGCGTTGTGCATTTTGTTGACCACCGCCCCGCCGTCCACCAAAAATATCGCCAAACATATCGCCGAAAATATCGCCGAAATCTCCTGCACCACCGCGTCCACCACCCATTGATTGATCAATGCCAGCATGACCAAATTGATCATAAGTAGAACGTTTTTTAGGGTCAGATAAAACTTCGTAGGCTTCTTTTATTTGCTTAAATTTTGCTTCTGCCGCTTCTGGATTATCAGCGTTTCTATCCGGATGATGTTTCATCGCTAAACTGCGATAACTTTTTTTAATTTCAGCATCGCTCGCGTTGCGTTCGACTCCAAGTATTTTGTAAAAATCTTCTTTAGTTGCCATTGCTTGAATGTTAATAATTGAAAGGAAAGTTTTTGAATCTTTTTATTATAAGGGCAAAATATATGTTTTAAACTGCTAAGACATATTTTTAATAATGTGGTGAATACGTTTAAAGCCTAAACCTATGCCAATTAAAATAAATGGGATAGCTGCACCTTCAATAATTTCCGGATTAACGTGAAAATCTAATGCGTGCAGGGTTTCTGCCATTGCTCGAATCAGGCTTGCAGCGTAATAAGTAATCGCTACAACAGAAATGCCTTCGACCATTTGTTGCATACGCAATTGCATTTTAGCTCTTAACGCCATCGACGCTAACAAACCTTGGTTTTGCCTTTCGATAATAATATCAACGCGGGTGCGTAATAATTGACTTGTATTACCAACTCTTTCAGATAGCGAAGTGAAACGATTCGATGTTGAGCGGCAAGTATTTACAGCGGGTTCGAGACGACGCTTAATAAATTCTCCAATAGTTTGAAGTCCTTGTATTCGTACTTCGCGTAAATCAATTAACCGTTGTTCAACCAAATTGTAATAAGCATTTGCCGCTGCAAAGCGTAAATGATTACTTGAAACATGATGTTCAATTTCTGCAGCAAGAATTGTTAATTCATCAAGTAATTTCGAGTCATTTCCGGTGGATTCAGTCATCGCATTCGTGATGGTGTAAAGTTGCTGATCGGCTTTTTTTAATTCAGGATAAAGTTTACGAGCAATTGGAAAAGCAAGTAATGCAAGTACACGATAGACTTCGATTTCAAAAAGTCTGTGCATCAAGCGTGCGCCTTGTTCAACACGCAAATCTTCGTTCACAATTAAAAAACGGCTGAAACCATCGACATGAATTCGGAAATCGGTGAATACACACGCTGCACCACCAGTGACTGTCGAACCAACAATCGGATTATTTACAAAAAGCGGAGCAATTTTTGTTAAATCACACTGTTCATTTTTCGGTAAAATTGTGGCATGTGTCGCCACTAAAATCTTTCCCGTTAAATTAGAAAGCCAATCAGCAGGAACCTTTTTTAACGCAGGTGAAGAAAAAGGCTTTTCCTCCTCACCTTGGACATAAAATGTGTAAGTGCTAAATTCACCATGTTGTTCCCAGCGAATTTGGAATGAATCAAAGGTTGCACTGAAATGATCGGCATCAGCTGCTGGTGCAGATACACCAAAACGCTCACAAAGTTGGGTTAAATGTTTTCGTTCGTGAATTTTTTCTTCACTTGAGCGAGATAAAGCTAAATGGCTAGCGCGAACCGGTAAACCTAAAATGACCGATGAACGAGCATGAACTTCATTGTGTAAAATAAAACGTTGCGGATGATTTTCGGGAATAGGATAGACAGTAGTCACAGCAAAAAGGGTCAAATAAAAAAACAGCAGTGAAAATTAAAAAACGCATTATCACTTTATTGTAATAATGCGTTAACGGTTAAAACTAGAGTTTGCAATTATTATTCAACGCAGAGCAAAGCGGACACCAACCAAAATAGCCTTCAGCGGCTAAAATTAAACCAATCAATAACAACGGAATGCTTGCAAGGAAAACTGATGAGACTAACGCGACAATGCCGGCATATAAACGGTATTTTTTTTGTTGTTCGTTTATGTTTAGCTCAAATTTAACCAAACGCTTATAATCAAAACTCATTTTGAAACCCCAAATAATATAGTTATCAAAGAACAAGCCACATAAATGGCTTTACCAAGCTGTGAAACTATACACAGCTACTCAAAATCTGCAATCAAAAATTATTGCTTTTTCGCCGTGCAATAAAAAAATCTTTTAATAATTGAGAGCAACTTTCTTCTAAAATTCCACCCTGCCAAGCGACATGATGATTCAAAAATGGTGCATTTGTGAGATTTAACGCATTACATACCGCGCCACGTTTATTATCAAATGCACCGAAAACTAATCGATTTATTCGTGCCTGACTAATTGCGCCCATACACATGACGCAGGGTTCTAAAGTGATATAAAGCGTGGTGTCAATTAAACGATAATTATCAATAATTTTCCCAGCGTGACGTATCGCGATAATTTCAGCGTGTGCGCTTGGATCGCACGCTTGAATAACTTGGTTCCATCCTTCAGCAATCATTTTTTCATTTTTAATTATCAATGCACCCACCGGAACTTCACCTATTGATTCTGCCCGTTGCGCCAATCGAATTGCATAACGCATCCAGCTTTCGTCAATTTTCCGTTGATTTTCAGTTAAAATAGTTTTCATTTTTCAATCCCACAATAAAACTCCATGTCAAAACTTAATTTACAAACTTTTTTTCGCCCAGAGATTTTAGCGTTATCCGCGTATCATGTCGCCGATGCTCAAGGCTTTATTAAACTTGATGCTATGGAAAATCCTTACTCTTGGTCTAACGAATTTAAACAAAAGTGGTTGGTGCGATTAAAAGATTGTCCATTAAATCGTTATCCCGATCCCGAAGCGCGGGAATTAGTCACAATGCTAAAAGCGTTAAATCAACTCCCAGATAATATAGATTTATTATTAGGTAATGGTTCGGATGAAATCATTCAGCTTTTGTTAATGGCTTTGCCACCTAATTCAGCTATTTTAAGCACCACTCCTAGTTTTGTGATGTATAAACAAATCAGTGATTATTTAGGTTTAAATTATCACGGTGTTTCATTGCAAAGTGACTTTAATTTGGATTTGCCTTCGATGTTGGCAGCAATTGAACAGCATAATCCGATGATTATTTTTCTGGCTTATCCGAATAATCCAACCGGAAATTTGTTTGATGTGAATGCTGTAAATCAAATCATCGAGGCAGCAAATGGATTGGTTATTATTGATGAAGCCTATGAACCATTTGCGGATTCAAGTTTTATGAATCGTGTCGGAAATAATGTTTTAGTTATGCGAACCGTTTCGAAATTAGGTTTAGCAGGATTGCGTCTGGGGTATATTGCAGGAAAACATGAAATTATTGAACAATTACACAAAATTCGATTGCCTTATAATATAAATGTGTTGACACAATCTAGCGTTAAATTTGCATTTGAAAATAAAGATATTTTCGACAGTCAAACTGCTGCTATCCGCCATGAAAGAGCGTTAATGTTTGCAGCATTAAATTCAATAAATGGAATTGTTGCTTATGAAAGTGCCGCAAATTTCATTTTGTTCAAAACGCCTGAAAATCAAGCGACAAGAATCTTTGAATCTATTAAAGCGCAAGGTGTGTTAATTAAAAATGTGCATCCGCAAGGTGCATTATTGAAGGATTGTTTGCGTGTCACAGTTGGCACACCAAATGAGAATCACGCCTTTTTGCAAGCACTGAAATATGCTTGTGAATAAAAACTAAACACTAATTTTTAAATGGCGCATAGTTTCGTCAGCATAGTTTTTTAACGCTTGGATTATGGAATTATCTGCGCCTTTTTCTTTTAAAATTTCAATACGTTGGAAATAATCGATTAACGAATTATTTCCGTTAGAATCTAATTTATTAAGTTTATGAACACAAAATGCTCGCCATTTTTCCAATTCTTGAATAGTTAAAGTATTTGGGTAATTTCGCGCTCGATACCGAAATAACATTTCAGGCAAACGAGCATCTTCGAAATGTGGCAGAGTCGCTAATTTCTCAGGCGAACTTTTTCTAATTTGAGCCATTACTTTTTTATCTGATGCCGAAAAAAATCCACCACTATAAAGTTCAAAATCAACATCTTTGTTTTTTGACGAAGAATCCGCATAAGAATAATTAAAAACTTTGGCAATTTTATCTGTAAAAACTGTTTGGACTTGTTTTGACGCACGTTGTAATTTTTCACTATTTTTTAAGCACACTTCAATATCAATTTCTAAACGTTTTATATCTTGTGGGCGTAAAACAGAGAGCGGCGCAAGAACAGGACATTTATTGATGTGAACAGTTTTTAGTGGAATACGATTCACATTTTCAGGTAAATTTTCATTCGCTGTAAAAAGACGTTCTTTAATTTCTTCGACCGATAATGTTAATAATGGTGTAGGCTCAACATTCAAATCATAGACTACGACTTCATTCGGATTAGCCGGATGTAAACATAGCGGTAACACAATAGCTAGGCAATTTCTAGTTGCAGGATACATTCCAGACACATGAATTAAGGGAGAATGAGTAGTCAAATCCAATAATTTCAGCGCTTGGGTTTTAGTTCGATGGTCAAATAAAAATTGGAATAAACGTGGTTGGGCTTGCCGAAGCAGCCTTGCTAAATCTAATAACGCATAAACATCGGCAAGCGCATCGTGTGCGTTTGTGTGTGTGACATTATTTGCGACAGTCAATTGATCTAATTTGAAAATGGGCTTTTTTTCATCGTCATAAACCCAGTTGAAACCATCAGGGCGTAATGCTTGTGCGGCACGAAAAACATCCAGTAAATCCCAACGTGAATTACCGTTTTGCCATTCACGTTCGTAAGCGTCATAAAAATTTCGATACAACGTGTGGCGCGTTACTTCATCATCAAAGCGAATTGAGTTATAGCCTAAACTGCAAGTATTTGGACGGACGAATTGTTCATAAATCAACTGCGCGAATTCAGCTTCACAAACGCCATTTTCATTCGCAATTTGTGGTGTGATTTTGGTAATCATACACGCTTCTGGCTGCGGCAAAATATCTAAACTTAGTTTGCAATAAATCGAAATAGGATTGTCGATAACGTTAAAATCGTAATCTGTTCGAACACCTGCAAATTGTAGCGGTCTATCTTTTTGTGGATGTGTTCCCGTTGTTTCATAATCATGCCAAAAGAAAGAATCTTTCATAAGCCTAAGCCGTACCACGCATTTAATTTATCGCCCCACAACAAAGCAATCCATCCAGCTATAGCTAAATAAGGACCAAACGGAATAGGAGTTTCACGTTTTTGTTTATTTAGAGAAATAAGCGTTAGTCCTAGCATTACGCCTACTAGGGAAGATAATAAAACGATTAGTCCTAAATAATGCCAGCCAATCCACGCGCCTAACATGGCTAATAATTTAAAGTCACCGTATCCCATACCTTCTTTTCCGGTGAATAATTTAAAACCATGATATACCGACCATAAAGTTAAATAACCCGCCACAGCACCAATAATACTGGATTCACTATCGATAAAAACGTTAAATAAACTTAAAATCAATCCCAACCAAACCATCGGTAACACAATTACGTCGGGTAATAATTGATGATTTAAATCGATACCACTCAATGCAATTAACGACCATGTTAAAACTAAACCTGCCACGGCTTGTTCATTGCAACCAAAATGCCAAGCCACCACCATTGATGCTAAAGCAGTTAATAATTCAACAAATGGATAACTCAATGAAATTGGTGCATGACATTTCGCGCATTTTCCGCGTAATAATAAATAACTTAAAATTGGTACGTTATGTCGCGCTAAAATTGATGTTTTACAATGTGGACAAGCCGATTTTGGTAATGCTAAATTAAATATTTCAACGGTGTCGCTATTTTCAATTCGTAAATAATCGAAACAATCGTATCGCCATTTTTTTTGCATCATGATAGGCAACCGATAAATCACCACGTTTAAAAAACTGCCTACCAGTAATCCGATAACTCCCATCAACATTGTGAATGGAATCGGTGTGCTAAATAACGTTAAATCACTAAAAAAATTCATCAATGAATCGCCGAGCCAAGTTTGAAAATCGGCAAATACATTGCCACAATTAAACCGCCGACCAATATGCCTAAAATCATCATAATCATGGGTTCCATTAAACTGCTTAAATTATCAACTAAATTATCCACTTCTTCTTCATAAAAATCGGCAACTTTCGACAGCATCGCGTCTAACGAACCAGATTCCTCACCAATTGCTATCATTTGCACAACCATATACGGGAATAATCCTGATTCTTGAATTGCAAATTGCAAACGTTGACCAATGATTACTTCCTCCCGCGCTTTCAAAACAGCTTCTTTATAAAGGAGATTTCCACACGTTCCTGCTGCTGATTCTAATGATTCCACTAACGGCACTCCAGCAGCGGACATTGTTGCCAATGTTCTTACAAATTTTGAAATAGCGGATTTCGCCATAATGCTACCAACAACGGAAATGTTTAAAATTTGTTGATCTAAAAAATAATTAAACGGTTTTGACGTTTTTTTGAAAAATTTAAATGTAAAAATCAATCCAATAATGAGTCCGCTGATAAGCCACCAGTAATTTTGCATCCAATTAGACATGGCAATAACCATTTTGGTGAATATCGGTAAATCTGCGCCGAAACTTTTAAATAAATCTTCAAAAACAGGCACAACAAAAACCAATAAAATTGCCGTGACAATAAAAGCAATAATCATCACCGAAATGGGATATGTTGTTGCTTTTTTGATTTTCTTTTTCATCAATTCGTTTTTTTCTTTATAAGTCGCAATTTTTTCTAATAATGTTTCCAATACGCCGGCTCGTTCACCCGCCTCAATCAAATTACAAAATAATTCATCGAAATATAGCGGATGTTTTTTCAAGGCTTGCGTTAAGCTATTACCGCTTTCAACATCGATTTTAATGACTAAAAGTAAATCGCGCACACTATGATTTTCATGTTTACGTCCAATAATATCCAATGCTTGTACAATCGGAATACCTGCATTTAACATTGTGGCTAATTGACGTGCAAAAATTGCAATATCTGACGGTTTTATTTTTGGCGGGCGTTTAGCAAAAAGAGATGTATTTTTCTTCTTAATGCGTGTGACGATTATTCCCAGTCGCCGTAATTCATTACGCGCCACTTTTTCGTCAATGGCAATAAGAATACCGGATGTCATACGTCGTGTTTTATCTTTACCTGTCCATGCAAATTCAACATTCTTTCCCGATTTATTTTTAACATCAATCATTTTTTTGATTTATTTTTTTTTCCAAATAATTCAACTGATTCAATCAAAATATCAATATCACTCGTCGTTGTGCGATGATTCACAATGGCGGCTCGAATTGCTATCTGTCCATTGAGTGTTGTAGAAGATGGCGCAATGATGCCGGCTTCTTGCATTTGAATGACAATTTCCGCGTTCACTTGATTGGCATTTTCACAGCAAAAACGAAAACAAACGATATTCAACGCGACAGGCGCGAGCAATTCTAATTCAGCGGAATGTTCAATTTTTTGTTTTAAATAATTCGCTAATTCACAGGTATGCTCAATTACTTGTCCGAGTTTTTCGTTTCCGTAAACGCTTAATGTGAACCACGTTTTTAATGCTCGAAATCCGCGTGATAAATCCAATCCTAAATCACACGCCCAGGGTGAATTTGCAGATAAACCGCGTTCCTGTCGTTGTAAATAGGCAGCCGGCGATGCAAATGTTCTTTGATGAATATCGCCATTTCTAATCAGAATAAAACCTGCGTCATAAGGTACTTGCCCCCATTTGTGAAAATCGAAAGCAATTGAATCAGCTAATTCAATTCCCGCTAAACGTGGCGCAATTTTTTTTGATAACTTTGCTAACGCGCCAAATGCGCCATCGATATGAAACCAAATTTTTTCACGTTCACACAGCGCGGCGATTTTTTGTAAATCATCAATTGCACCAATATCAACAGTTCCAACTGTAGCAACAACTAAAAATGGTTTTTTACCTTCTTTTTTGTCAGAAAGAATTGCCTTTTCTAACACTAAAATATCCATTTCATAATTTTCATTAACTGAAATTTTCCGTAAAGCGTTTGTGCCAAGACCTGAAATATCCAAGGATTGAGCGACACTAATATGTGCGGCAGTCGAAGTGTATGCCGTCAATTCTGCCGCTTTTTGCAAACCATTTTGGCGAGTTTCTATGCCTAAAACGTTTGTTTTTGCACATAAACAACCAATTAGATTTGCCATTGATGTCCCCGTAACAAACAAGCCGCTTGCCGTTTCCGGAAAACTAAATAAATCACGCACCCAGCGCATGACTTGACGCTCTATTTCCACAGGCGCTTGATTGCGCCCGCCTAAATTTGCATTCAATCCCGCTGCAAGCATTTCTGCCAACATTCCAACCGGTGTGCCGCCGCCATGAACCCACCCCATAAACCGTGGATGAGCGTTACCGACCGCGTAAGGCAAAATGTTTTGCATAAAATCGGCGTGTGCCTCTTCTAAATTTTTTTCAGTTAAAGCCGAATGCAAATGCGCTTGAATGTTGGCAGGCATGGGTTGCCAAACATTTCGCGTGTTTAAATTTTCTGTGTAATCCAGCATATCATCAAGCATTTTATGTGCTTGTTTTCGGAAGGATTTCCAATCGGCAGGGTCTAAAGATTTTTCAACTGTTTCAAGCATTGTCGCGCCATTGGTTATAAGGATTTTTTGCAAGGTTGTTATTGTAATAACGCACATCTTGCGTCACTTCAATGCCAATCCAATCCGGCTTTGCAAACCTTTCGTTTTGCTGGGCTAATTCAATTTCCGCGACAATCAAACCGGCATTGTCGCCTTCAAATTCGTCAATTTCCCATAAGTGATTTTCGTGTGTAACAAAGTGGCGCGTTTTTGCAATAACCGGTTTCAAACATAACGTATCAAGAATTTCCTGAGCATCAGAAAATGGAATTTCATATTCATATTCATGACGTTGCGTGCCAATTGTCGCACTTTTGATATTCAACCAGGCTTGATTATCACTGATTCGAACACGAATTGAACTGGTCGATTGCGAACATAAATAACCTTGGCGATAAATAACAGAATGGCTGACATTTTCACGCCAGCCATCGTTTGCGAGTAAAAACTTGTGTTCAATTTCCAGTGCCATTTTATACCTGACGTGAATGCTTGCCGTCGCAATAGGGAGCATTTTCTGTTTTACCACAAGCACATAAATATGCTTTTTTAGTTTCTTCCGCGACAAATTTTAAAGAGCGTTTATCGGTGTCAGCAGTTTTGTGTGCGCCATCGCAAAGTGGCATTTCACCGCTTAAACCACAACTACACCAACTATAAGTTGTTCCTTTTTCAATATCGATGGCGATTGGCGCGTTATATTTATCAGTCATTTTGTTTTCCAAGCAGTTTAAAAATTAAGAAGGGTGTATTATAAGTCAAATTACGTTCAGAATAATTGATATTCATCTAAACGCTACAAATTGAATTATATAGGTGTTGTAAATACTTTTCATTATTTGCTCCAAAAATAGTTAAAAGTAGCGTTCATTTAAGTGAGCGACTAGAATTTGACAAAACATTTTTTTAAATTGTGAAATAAATTTGTGGAGTTAGATTCGCTGAACTATGAATAAATTTACAAAATCATCACTTTCCATTCGCTTTACTCTAACAACTCGCAAACATTTTTTGTTTGCCGTACTTTGGTGTTTATCGATTGGAGCTTCGTTGATGGTGAATATCTATCAGGTAAATAAATATACATTACTTACAGCGACAGCCACAATTCGCGCCCACATTCAAGAAGATATTATTATTCGAAACTGGGCAACATCACACGGCGGTGTTTATGTTTCGCCGACTGGCAATACGCCTTCTAATCCTTACTTGAAAGTTCCAGAACGTGATGTCGTTACCACAACCGGTAAATTCCTTACACTTATGAATCCTGCTTACATTTTGCGTGATATGCAGGAAAATTTTAATGACGGATTTAAAAATCATTTAACGAGTTTAAAACTCATGAATCCACGAAATGTACCGGATGCTTGGGAAATTAAAGCCTTGAATTATTTTGAATTAGGTAATAAAGAATTGCTTGAAATTCAAGAAATAGATAACGAACCTTATTTACGTCTTATGGTTCCGTTATTTATAGAGCAAGGTTGCTTAAAATGTCATTTAGAGCAAGGCTATAAGCTGGGCGATGTGCGTGGCGGAATTAGTTCAACAATTTCATTATCACCTTACTATTCTCAAGCTAAACAACGTATTGATGTATTGATTTATTCGTATGTTTTTGTTGGATTTCTTGGATTATTCGCGCAATTATTCGCTTATCGACATTCAAAACGACTGAATAAAAAACGACAATTTGCAGAAGAAAAACTAAAATTGAATGAACGTCGTTCCCTTTTATTGCTAGATTTAACGTTACGTTCGAGTGAACTTACTGAAATTGAATTATTACGGGAATTTTTAGAGCAAGCTGAGAAATTAACAGATAGTGCCGTATCTTATGTGCATTTTGTGAACGAAGATCAAGAAACAATTATACAGGGTGCATTATCGAAGCAAACATTACAAAATTTCAATGCAGTTTTTGATGACTATTGTCCAGTTTCTTCCGCTGGAATTTGGTTGGATTGTTTCACAGAAAAAAAAGCCTTTGTTTACAATGATTCATTTGAATTGGCGATGAAAAGCAATTTTCCAGACATATTTCAGCGTTTAATAAATGTCCCAATTATGGAAGGCGACAACATTTGCTTAGTTATGGGAATGGGCAATAAAACCAGCGATTATAACGAAAGTGATTTGCACGAAGTAGAATTAGTTGCGACTTCATTGTGGTCACTTATAAAACGTAGGGGTGTCGAAACGGAATTAAAAAATTATCAGCAACATTTAGAAGATTTAGTTCAAATTAGAACAGTTCAACTTTTAAATGCAAAGGAAGCGGCTGAAGCAGCAAATGTGGCAAAAAGTACATTTATCGCGACGATGAGTCATGAATTACGCACGCCGCTAAATGCTATTTTAGGTTTTTCGGAATTGATGAGTTTGGATGCAGCCGCCACAAAAAAACAAAAAGAAACGCTTGGCATTATCAATCGTAGTGGCTCACATCTACTTAGCATGATTGATGATGTGTTGGATATTTCAAAAATTGAAGCGGGACGACTTGAGTTAGACAAACGTGCTTGTGATTTTTTCAAACTTTTACAAGATATTAGTGAAATGATTGCTGTCAGAGCTACGAAAAAAAATCTCAGTTTTAATTTAGAAGTCGATGAAAATATACAGCAATTCGTTAAAATCGATAGCGTTAAAATCCGGCAAATCCTTATCAATTTATTAGGCAATGCGATTAAATTCACCGCGCAAGGTGGTATTACGTTACGCGCTATTTCTAAAGATTTAACACCAACAATCTCATTGATAACAATTAAAATAATTGATAGCGGTATTGGTATTGCGACTCATGAAATAGATGAATTATTCAAACCATTTGTACAATTAACACAAGAAAATTCGGATACAAAAGGAACTGGTTTGGGATTGGTTATTTCAAAATCCTTAATCGAGTTGATGGGTGGAAAAATCAATATTAGTAGTGAATTTGGTGTGGGTTCAACATTTACCATTGAATTACCCGTTGAATTAGTGAATTCAAGAGAAATTGTTTTAGAAGAAAATTATCGAATCGTAAAAAGTCTTGCGCCGAATCAACCGGAGAGGCGATTGCTAATTGTGGATGATAATTTAGATAATCGCCGATTATTGATGGCATTGCTTGAAAACATTGGTTTTCAAATACGAGAGGCTGAAAATGGTCAAGAAGCAATTGATGCTTTCAGACAATGGCAGCCGCATTTAATTTGGATGGATATGCGAATGCCGATCATGAATGGTTATGACGCAACAATAAGAATTCGGCAATTAGAAGGTGGAAAAAGAGTAAAAATTATTGCATTGACCGCAAGTGCTTTTGTGGAGCAGCATCAAGATATTATTGCGGCGGGTTGTGATGCCGTATTACATAAGCCTTTTCATATTCGGGAAATTTTTTCTGCTTTAAGTAAACATCTTCATGTGAAATTTATTTATCAAGACGAATTTGATACAGAATCCCCGACGGCGGAATCTATTGTAAAAATTACGTCTGAAATGGTGGTGGAATCCTTACCATTAGAATTGCGGCAAAAATTGAATGATGCGGCATTAGAACTGGACATTGAAGAAATTGATGCCGCGATTATACAAATTCAAGCTATCGCACCAAATATAGCAGATAGCTTGGAAGAACTCGCAAAAAATTATCAATTTGACCACATTATTTCGTTACTTGGAGAAATTTAATTTTTACATTTTTTCCAATTCTTGTTTAATCCATGTTTCGACTTCGGTGTTAATATCGGGAGCTTTTCGTCCTGTCGTTTCAATTGGCGCACCAATTTTCACTTTAATGGTTCCGGCATATTTCAAAAAGCTGTAACGTGACCAAAAATCCCCCGCATTATGTACGACGGGAATCACCGGAAAACCGGACTTTTGCGCTAATATCGCCCCACCTGCATTAAACGGTAAAACTTCGCGTGCGCCGGCACGAGTACCTTCTGGAAAAATCAATACCCAAATGCCTTCGTTTAAGCGTTCTGTTCCTTCTGAAATCAATTTTTTTAATGCCCCACGCTGATTGCTTCTATCAATAACAATCGATTTTAATAACAATAATGCCCAACCCCATAATGGTAAATATAACAATTCTTTTTTTAAAACTGCCGATTGTGTCGGCAAAATAACACGCAACGCTAATGTTTCCCATGCAGATTGATGATTACTCAAAATGATGGCGGCATTTTCAGGATTGATGTTTTCTAAGCCTTCAACTTCATAACTCAGACCACAAAAAATCTTTGTCATCCAAACAACTAATACACACCACGACCGCGCAATTTTATAGCGTAATTCAAATGGCAACCAAAATAGCGCAAATAAAACCAAACCAATAATTGTCGCGGTTGAAAAAATGCAAATAAAAAGTAAAGCTGAACCAATGTAATTTTTTGGTCGATTATCGACAGGTGAGGAATTTTGCTGCGTCATATAAATTCTCAAAAAGTGAAAGTGAAGTTAAAAGTTGTGGATTATTTTGTAATGTTTTTGTACCGTTGCCGGTTTTGACTAAAACGGGAATTGCCCCGCCAGTTTGCGCGGCTTGAATATCGCGTAATGAGTCACCAATAAAATGAACATTTTTTAAATCAACGTCGTAATCTTTCGCAAATCTTTTTAATAAACCCGCTTTTGGTTTTCGGCATTCGCATTCATCATGGGTTTGATGCGGGCAAAAATAAATGGTTTCAATTTCGCCCCCAACGTTTGCCAAGTCATCACGCATTTTTTGATGAATTTTATTTAGCGTTTTTTCATCAAATAAACCACGCGCTAAACCTGATTGATTTGTAATAACGACGACGCGAAAACCGTGTTGATTTAACAGCGCAATCGCCTCCAAACTGCCATCAAGCGGCAACCATTCGTCGGGCGATTTTATAAACGCTTCTGAATCTTGATTTATTACGCCATCACGGTCGAGGAGAATATATTTTTGTATCATCAAAATTTATAAGATAACCGTAACATCAATTCGCGCGATTCAGCGGGTAACGGTGGATGTCGCGCATTGTATTCTTGAACGTATTGATAACGCGCATTGAAAACATCGTATAAACCCAAACCAATTTCCGCGCCTTGAATCGGCATATTTTGATAACGGAAATAAGTGTTATAAATCCATTCGGGTTTGTAATGCTGTAATTCCGTGCCGCTATATCCATATCTATCACTCATAAAAATTAAACTGTGATTGAACGAGAAAGTAGGGGTGAATTTAAACGTATGATTAAGCGTTGCTTTGTGAGTTGGAAAGCCTACATTGATGCTGGAATGTAATAAATTGCCATCAACATTTATCGCTTGATAAGCACTTGGTTCACTATTTTTTACCGATTGATACATCGAATAATTCAAATCAAACTGCCCAAACATGGAATTTTTGTATTTGAGCGTGGTTTCAATACCACTTGTTGCCATGACTTTGCTATTTTTATAATACTCTAGCTCGTCCTCGTCTACCATAAAAGTAAAAAGATTATGAATTTTGGTATAGAAAACATTGGCGACCACTTCAAAATGACTCGAAAACGCATAACCTAATTCCATTTCGTAAGTATTGCCCGATTCAGGGACAAAATTGTCAACATGTCGTGCAAGGGGATTGCTCATGTTGTAACTGTAGTTGAGTTCATATTCTCCACCCGTTGGAACGTGAAACGCCTTTGTATAAAGCAATTTATAATGAAAGTTATCGAACTGTTTTGTCAACGCAGTTCGCGGCGCGAAATTTGTACCAAATTTGTTATAAACATCAAAACGTCCTCCCACCAAAAGATCAGCCCAATTTGTTTTATAAACGCCTTCGGCATAAATTGAATAATCAGTCATTAACATCGGTATTTCATTCGTCGGCACAGAATAAGACGATTCTGTCATTTGATAACTATTTCCAACCGCCAAATAACTGCCAGAATCCGCTATCCACGTTGCTTTTCCGTTGAAATTATAATAATCAACGAGCATTTTGGTATTTAATTCCGTCGGCTTGCCGTCGTCATAATGCGTTGAAAGTTTCCACGGACTTTGCCGCGAAAAATCAAAATTAGAATTCAGTTTAAAATTCGGACTAAACGCATGTTCAAAATCTAACTTGGCGGCTTTCGTGCTAAATTTGTTTGTTGTGAAAGTATTTTCTTCTTGAATCCAATCCGCCAAACCATCACGGTTTTCAATGCTGTATTCATCAGAAAGCAAACGGATGTTGAAATCTTTATATTTCAATCCCAAATTACCGTACAAAGAAGCTAATTGGCTATTATTTGCCATGTCAAAACTGTTGCCGTGCGCGTCGTTATAAATTCTATCGCTACTTTGTGATTCGTTTGCTTTGCCAGAAAAACTCACTTCTAACTCATCAAAAACTTTCCCCGCTGTCACGTTGATATTTTTACGCGCTTCACCACGCTGCATTCGTCCATAATTTCCTGCCACCGTCAATCCGTTCGCTTTTTTAGCATTTTTGGTAATGATGTTAATTAAACCCGTTTCGGCAAAATTACCATTCACAATGGAACTTGAACCGCGAATAATTTCAATTCGATCAATTTGTTCAATCGGAAAATTGCCTTTAACGATGTTGGAATCAAACCCGCGTTCTGTGAGCATAATGCCATCGACCAAAACAGACATTTTTCCATCATCACCCGTAATTCCTCGACTTCCAACATCGACCATATTTTGAAAGGTCGTACCCAATGTGAAACCTGGAATCAATTGCAAAACGTCGGCTAAATCGCGTGCGCCACGAGTTAAAATTTCTTCGCCACTAATTGAACTCACAATGTTAGCGGCTTCTTTTGAGCAAGCCGCTTGTTGTGATGCGCCAATAAAAACAGGTGTTTCCATCAATTCTTCGAGTGGCACATCAAGCAAATCCAAATTTTTTAAATCTTTGCAAACTAATTTATCAGATTGGGCAATGACAATGCCTGTAAAACCTACTAGTAATACAAATAAAAACAAACGTTTCATTGCACAATCTCCAATTTTAAAAATTTTTACGCTTGCAACTTAGAAATATCCGCACAAGTTAAAAATTGTTGCGATAACAAATTCAGCAACGCTAAACGGTTTGCTCGAAGTTCTAAATCGTCACAATTTACCATCACGCCGTCAAAAAACGCATCAACAGGTTGTTTCAATTCAGCCAAACGATTCAAGGTCGCTTGATAATCGCGTTTTTCAAGTAAAGGTTGAATATCAGTGGCTGATTTTTGAGCAAGCTCCAACAATTCAATTTCGACAGCTTCAACCAAGTTTCCAACCGTTTTAGCTGGTGAATCAGATTTTTTCAAGATGTTCAAAATTCGTTTATTTGCCGCCGCTAAACTTTCAGCTTCTGGCAATTGTCTAAACGCTTTCACAGCTTGCAAACGCTGCATAAAATCGAGTGGTTCGGCGGTATTTACCGCTAAAACTGCTTCAAATTCATCTGCGGTAAAACCTTTGTCGAGGCAATAACCTTTCAAACGTTCAAAAATAAAATCGGTCACAAGCGTTTGGGTTTTGGGTTTGTCGAATTCGTGACTAAACAGTGATAAAGCAAATTCAACTAGCGCGTGAATATCGAGTTTTAAATCATGTTCAATCAAAATTCGTAACACACCGAGCGCAGCACGTCGCAACGCATAGGGGTCTTTGTCGCCTGTCGGAATCAATCCTGCGCTGAAAATTCCCGCCAGCGTATCGATTTTTTCAGCCAACGCCACGACGCAACCAATATCGCTGGCTGGAGTCGCGCCACCTGCTTGTTTTGGCAAATAATGTTCTTCAATCGCTTGCGCGACGATTGGATTTTCGCCATCCGCCAGCGCGTAATAACGTCCCATCGTGCCTTGCAAATTGCCAAATTCGCCAACCATTTCAGTCATCAAATCGTTTTTCGCTAAAAAGGCGGCACGTTTTGAAAGTTCAACATCAGCGTTAATTTTTGGAGCGATAAATTCGGCAAGTTTTACTAAACGTTCAACTTTTTGCGCGACCGTTCCCAATTTTTGTTGAAAAACGATGGTTTCTAAACGTGGCGCAAAATCCGCGAGTGAATAACGGCGGTCTTGTTTCCAGAAAAATTCCGCATCGGATAAACGCGGCGTAACAACACGCTCATTTCCATTTTTAATGGATTCAGGATTCGTGCTTTGAATGTTGCTAAACGTGATGAAATAAGGGCGCAACGAACCATCGGCATTTTTAACAGGAAAGTATTTTTGATTTTCCTGCATCGTGGTAATCAACACTTCAGCAGGTAACGCTAAAAAGCGTTCATCAAAATGTCCTGTAATCGGCGTTGGCAATTCGTTTAACGCGGCAATTTCTTCGAGCAAATCTTCGTCAATATGTGCGATACCATTTACAGCAGAAGCCGCTTTTTCAGCATCAGCACGAATTTGATTTTTTCGCGTATCAAAATCAGTAATCACTTTGCCTTGTGAAAATAAAATTTCCGCGTAATTTTCTGGTTTTTCAATCGTAATCGCTTGTGGAGCGTGGAAACGATGACCGCGAGTTTGATTGCCTGTTTTCAGCCCTAAAATTTCGGTTTCGATAATTTGTTCGCCATAAAGTAAAACCGCCCAATGCACAGGTCGGACAAATTCAACCGTCGAATTTCCCCAACGCATTCGTTTTGCAATCGGTAACAGGCTCAAACTTTTGCGAATAATGTCAGGAATCAGTTGTTGCGTTGTTTGCCCTGCAATCGTTTGCGTACAAGCGAGCCATTCGCCTTTGTCTGTTTTTAAACGTTCGAGTTGGTCAAATTCAACGCCACAACTTTGCGCGAAAGCTAACGCCGCTTTGCTTGGTGTTCCGTCGGCTTGAAAAGCGGCTTGAATTGAAACGCCACGTTTCTGCACAGTTTTATCTGCTTGTGTGGCTTGTAAATTTTCAATCAAAATCGCTAAACGACGTGGTGCGGCGTAATTTTTTACGCTTGAAAACGTCAGCTCCGCTTCATTCAAACCTGCCAAAATGCCGTAGGATAAAGCGTTGCTTAATTTTAAAAGTGTTTTTGGTGGCAATTCTTCGCAACCAAGTTCAAATAATAAATTCTGGGCTGTCATTAGTTCGCTCCTTGCGTGTTTAACATCGGAAATCCTAAGGCTTCACGTTTAGCGTAATAGGCTTCTGCAACAGATTTGGCTAAATTTCTAACGCGCAAAATATAACGTTGACGCTCTGTGACTGAAATTGCGTGACGTGCATCGAGCAAATTAAAGGTATGCGAGGCTTTCAATACCATTTCATACGCCGGCAACGGCAAATCTTCCAAAATCAATTTTTGACATTCTTGTTCGTAAATCAAAAAACTGTGAAACAGAAAATCAACATTTGCGTGGTCAAAATTAAACGCCGACATTTCAACTTCGTTTTGATGAAATACGTCGCCGTAAGTCACAATTCCATTCGGTGTTTCTGTCCAAACCAAATCATAAACGCTGTTCACGCCTTGCAAATACATCCCTAAACGTTCCAAACCGTAAGTGATTTCGCCTGTCACAGGACTGCATTCCAGCCCGCCGACTTGTTGAAAATAAGTGAATTGCGTGACTTCCATTCCATTCAACCACACTTCCCAACCCAAGCCCCATGCGCCTAAAGTTGGAGATTCCCAATTGTCTTCGACGAAACGAATATCGTGTTCGAGCAAATCAAAACCCAACATTTGCAACGAACCCAAATATAAATCTTGGATATTAGCTGGCGAGGGTTTCAGCATGACTTGAAATTGATAATAATGCTGCAAACGGTTTGGATTGTCGCCAAAACGTCCATCTGTCGGGCGGCGCGAAGGCTGAACGTAAGCCGCGCTCCAAGGCTCAGGACCAATGGCGCGTAAAAAAGTGGCTGGATGAAAGGTTCCCGCGCCCACTTCTAAATCTAATGGCTGTAACAAAACACAACCTTGTTCTGCCCAGTAAGTTTGTAGAGCTAAAATTAGCCCTTGAAAGGTAGTTACTTTTTGATTGATTGACACGATTTTTACCCAAAATTAACGAAAAAATATACGAAATTATAACCGACTAACGTTCTGAATTGAGTAATTCAATGACGGATTTTGTGTTCGGTTGTATGCCACGCCACAATTTAAAGGCTTCGGCAGCTTGTTCAACTAACATCCCTAAACCATCTAAACTTTTTCTCGCATTTTGTGATGTTCCCCAGCGTACAAATGCAGTGGGTAAATTGCCATAGGCTAAATCATAACAAATGCCATTTTCAGTGAGTAAATTTGGTGGTAATGGTGGTAATTCATCGTTCAAACTTGCGGAGGTGGCATTGAAGATTAAATCAAATTTTTCACCACTCAGCGCATCGAAACTACAACTCGTGAATTTGTTATTAAATTCAATGGCTAATGCTGCTGCTTTTTCAACGGATCGATTTGCAACAATTAAATAATCAGGCTGTTGTTCTAACAGTGGAGAGAGAATACCGCGTGTAGCTCCACCGGCACCTAAAATTAAAATGCGTTTGTTTTTTAATTCGATGTCATGATTAAAAACTAAATCATTAACTAATCCAATGCCATCGGTGTTATCACCTAAAATAGTCCCGTCGGATTGTAAGGCTAATGTATTAACTGCTTTTGCAAATTCCGCGCGTTCTGTTTTTTTATTTGCAAATTGCCATGCCAGTTCTTTGAGCGGCACAGTGCAATTTAAGCCAACACCGCCTTTTTTAAAAAAATTTTCAACTGTAGAAATGAAATTATTTGCTGTCACTTCTTGCGCGATATAATCTAAATTTTGATGTGTTTGCATTGCAAACAATTGGTGAATGCGAGGAGATTTACTATGGCTAATTGGTGAGCCAAAAACCGCATAATGATTGATAGTATTCATGAAATTCCAAATAAATGTAATAATAAATTTAGCTGTTTAGGTTTGTCTACAATGCCACTAAGTGAATAAATAACCAAATTGGATCTGCAATTTTACTTATTTAAATAAAACATTTTAAAAAACTAAAGCTGGACATTAAAACTAAATCATGTAGAATGCGCGTCTCAATATGGGGCTATAGCTCAATTGGTAGAGCGCAACACTGGCAGTGTTGAGGTCAGCGGTTCGATTCCGCTTAGCTCCACCAAAAATATTGACAAATCTAGTCCCCATCGTCTAGTGGCCTAGGACACCGCCCTTTCACGGCGGTAACAGGGGTTCGAACCCCCTTGGGGACGCCACTTAGTTTCATCTTTAACAAAGCTTCAAAAATTATCTAGTCCCCATCGTCTAGTGGCCTAGGACACCGCCCTTTCACGGCGGTAACAGGGGTTCGAACCCCCTTGGGGACGCCACATTTCTTCGTTGTATATTCCACTTTATTAATAAAAATCCAAAACTTAACCACGCAGGAATTCTGTCATGAGTCTTTTGCCTGAACATCTAAAATACGCCTTATCCCACGAATGGGCGCAAATCGAAGACGATAATATCATACGAGTTGGTATCACTGATTTTGCTCAACAAGAATTAGGTGACTTAGTTTATGTTGAACTCCCCGATATTGGGCAACAAATCGTCGCTAATGAAAGTTGCGCCACTGTTGAATCAGTAAAAACCGCCGCCGATATTTTCAGTCCTGTTTCTGGCGAGATCGTTGCTATCAATCAATCTGTAATTGATGATCCAGAAAAAATTAACGATTCAGCCTACGAATCTTGGTTATTTTGTATCAAGGCGACCAATTTAGCTGAACTCGAAAAATTACTATCCCCTTCCGCCTACGAAATAATGATTACAGCATAATGGCAAATCAAAACGCTAAAGGTTTAAAACGTATTTATAACGCGGCTTTCTTTTCTGCTGCTGGATTTAAAGCCACTTGGGAACATGAAGAGGCTTTTCGACAAGAAATTTTACTCTTAGTTATTGCCACGCCAATCGCTATTTACTTAGATAAAACACCGATAGAAACCTTGTTGTTAATTAGTAGTGTTGTTCTGGTTTTATTGGTGGAATTATTAAATTCAGCCGTCGAAGCAGCTATTGATAGAATTGGTTTTGAGCAACATGAGTTGTCAGGACGCGCTAAAGATATTGGATCAGCGGCTGTTATGTTGTCGTTGATTTGGGCAGCAATCACTTGGCTAGTTATTTTAATT
The DNA here is from genome assembly GCA_903876445.1 of uncultured Pseudomonadota bacterium. Lineage (GTDB taxonomy): Bacteria > Pseudomonadota > Gammaproteobacteria > Methylococcales > Methylomonadaceae > UBA10906. The sequence goes on from CAIQZX010000190.1 coordinate 36,014, forward strand.
TTTTAACTATTTGGAGAAATTTATGAGTGCACTAATTTGTGGATCAATGGCTTACGACACTATTATGGTGTTTCATGATAAATTTAAGAATCATATTCTGCCTGAAAAAATTCACATGTTAAATGTGTCTTTTCTAGTACCTGTTATTCGTCGAGAATTTGGCGGATGCGCGGGAAATATCGCCTACAATCTGAAATTATTGAACGAAGAACCAGTTATTATGGCAACGGTTGGGCATGATTTTGAACCTTATTCACAGTGGCTGAATCAACACAAAATTAACAATCAATTTATTCGTATACTCGACAACCAATATACAGGGCAAGCATACATCACAACTGATGAAGAGGGTAATCAAATTACCGCTTTTCATCCTGGTGCGATGAATTTTTCGCATCTTAATTCTGTTCCCGCTATTGAACATGACATTCATATTGGTATTGTTTCACCAGACGGCAAAGAAGGGATGGAATTACACGCGAAACAATTTGCTGAACTTGAAATTCCTTTCATTTTCGATCCGGGTCAAGGAATGCCAATGTTTAATGGTTCGGAGTTAATGACGCTTATCGAACAAGCAACGTGGGTGACGTTAAATGATTACGAATCCGAATTGATGCAAGAGCGCACAGGGTTATCGTTAACTCAGATAGCGGAAAAAGTCGAAGCTTTAATTGTCACAAAAGGTGGTGACGGTTCAACAATTTATACTGACGGAAAAGAAATACACATTCCCTCTGCGGCAATTTCAAATCTTGCTGACCCCACAGGTTGTGGAGATGCTTATCGAGCAGGTTTGTTGTATGGATTATTGAATAATTTGGATTGGGAAACCACTGGACGCATAGCTTCTTTGATGGGCGCAATCAAAATTGAACATCATGGTACTCAAAATCATTGGTTTAATTTGGAAAAATTCAAACACCGCTACAATGAAAGTTTTGGTCAATCATTCTAAACTCGCCTTACAAAGCAATGGATTGGTAAGAATTAACTGACCGTGCGAAATTCCCCACCCAGAGCTGATAGGCTTGGGTGGGGATAGATAGCACTCCTTCCGCGAAGCGGCTTTTGATTTTCTTATTCATACTGTAAAATTCCCATGTGCTTACATTGTTTGTCATCGAAAACCAAGAGGCTCACAATGTGTGAAAAGCAAACCTATTTGCAATCTAAACCGATCATAGTTAGATTGTGCAACCAATTTGAGGCGGCAGGTTCTGTCGTGACTGTAAAGCGTTCCCCATCTTCTAAACGGGTCAAAGCTCGTGGAGATGCGAAAGGAGCTGATATTCTCAGTTCGGGTCAGTCGAAGCCACC